>CAYSBG010000018.1:0-12184 GCA_964429125.1 uncultured Aliiroseovarius sp. | reverse complement strand
ACGTTTATCCGACCGGATACGCGATCGGCAGCTTCAAGGCCGGTCAGGAAATCGCTGACTTCCTGTAAGCGACAACCTCAACACAACACAGCAGCCGCCGGAACCCGGCGGCTGTTTTCGTTGTTGGCGGGGAACAGGTGATTTGGCCCTTGCGCCCGGGCAATGCGCTTGGCACCATTCCACTATGAGAAACCCAGCCCGGAGGATTCGTGGGTATAGACGCGCTGAGCCAGAAACCGGGCCAACCCGGTAGAAAAACCGACGAAACCTGTATCGAATTTGCCGATAATCGTCTGCTGATCGACTTGTGCGGGGCCCATGATGCCAACCTGACCCGGATCGAAGCCGAAACTGAGGTGCAGATCGTGCGTCGGGGCAATCAATTGGTTCTGATTGGCCCAGAAGATGCGCGCGAGGATGCGGCCAAGGTTCTGGGTGCGCTTTATGCGCGACTTGAGGCCGGGCGGGACCTGGAAAATGGCGATATCGATGCGGAAATGCGTTTGCGCGGGACGCCGACGGAAGCGGCTCCTGGTGGGCGTATCGAGATCAAGACCCGCAAGAAGCTGGTCAGCCCCCGCAGCCTGGCACAGACACAATATGTGCGCGCGCTTCTGGAGCGGGAATTGGTCTTTGGCATTGGCCCGGCGGGAACCGGCAAGACCTACCTGGCCGTCGCCGTGGCCGTGCATATGTTCATCACCGGACGTGTTGACAAGATTATCCTGAGCCGTCCCGCCGTGGAAGCGGGTGAGCGACTGGGCTTTCTACCGGGTGACATGAAAGACAAGGTCGACCCCTATATGCAGCCACTTTACGACGCGCTGAACGATTTTCTGCCAGGCAAGCAACTGGCCCGACTGATCGAGGAAAAACAGGTCGAAATTGCCCCGTTGGCCTTTATGCGTGGGCGCACGCTGGCCAATGCGTTCGTGGTTTTGGACGAAGCGCAAAATGCCACGGCGATGCAGATGAAAATGTTTCTGACCCGACTTGGCGAAGGTTCGCGTATGGTGATAACTGGCGACCGAAGCCAGATTGACCTGCCGCGTGGGGCGGTGTCAGGGCTGCATGATGCCGAGGGTCTGCTAAAGCGGATTGACGAGATCAGCTTCAATTATTTCACCGCAAAAGACGTGGTGCGACATAAGCTGGTGGCAAAAATTATCGAGGCCTATGACAAGGCCGATCCGTTGGTCTGACCACAATGAGCGCCTGCGGCGCACAGGTTTGTTTGTTGCATTGGGGGCCAGCCCCCAAGCCCCCGGGATATTTGCCGAAGTATGAAAGCAGGAGACAAAGTGCTGGTAGAGACCCTGATCGAAGATGACCGATGGCGCGAGGCCGGGTTGGGCGCGTTGGCGAAGCGGGCTTGTGGCGCGGTTTTAAAACGATTCAATCTGGATCCGAACCTGACCGAGATCAGCCTCATGGGCTGTGATGACGCGCGCATTATCGGGCTGAATGCGCAGTTTCGTGGCAAAGATTCTCCGACCAATGTATTATCCTGGCCAGCGCAACAGGGTGTTTCCCCGGCTGACTGGGACCCGAGGGGAATGCCGGTGGAACTGGGCGATATTGCCATCTCCTATGACACTTGCGCGCGCGAAGCCGGTGAGCAAGACAAGGTGTTTGACGACCATGTTACCCATCTTTTGATCCACGCGACCCTGCATTTGCTGGGTTTTGATCACATTGACGAGAAAGAAGCCGCTGAAATGGAGGGTTTAGAGGTGGAAATACTTGGCAAACTGGGTATTCCAGACCCATATGGAGAACAAGGCTCGGGCGTGTAAACTGTTGGAAAGGTAAAATGGGCGAAACAGACGAAGGATCTTCTGGCGCGGCGCAAAGCGCGCAGGATGAAGACGACGCAGGTAGCAGGGGCAGTTTTCTGAGCCGCATCATTGGTGCGCTCTCGCCCTCGGATGTTGGCGAAACGGTAAAAGAAGAGACGCACGCCAATGGCGTTGTGCAACCGATCGTGCCGGGGATGGTCAACCTGCGACGTATGCGTCTTGAGGACGTGATGGTGCCTTCGGCCGAGATCACCTCTGTTCCCCAGGACATTTCCCGCGACGATCTGGTGGCGCAGTTTCGCGAAAGCGGGCTGAGCCGGCTTCCAGTGTATGATGGAACGCTGGATACGCCGGTCGGCTTGGTCCATCTGAAGGATTTCGCCCTAACCCATGGGTTTAACGGAAAGAATGGTAAGGGCACACGGTTTCAGATGAAAAGCCTGTTGCGTCCTTTGCTATATGCGCCGCCATCCATGCCTATCGGCGTGTTGCTGCAGAAAATGCAGGCCGAGCGCATCCATATGGCGTTGGTGATTGACGAATATGGCGGTGTGGACGGGCTGGTAACCCTAGAGGACCTGGTGGAGCAGGTTGTGGGCGAGATCGAGGACGAGCACGACACCGAAGAAAGCACATTGTGGTCTCTGGAAACGCCCGGGTGTTACCTGGCCGAAGCGCGTGCGCCGCTGGAAGAGTTTGAAGCCGAGATCGGCATGGGCCTGCGCGGGGTCGCCCCGGAGGATGATGAGATCGACACCCTGGGCGGGCTGGTCTTTCTCCTGTCGGGCCGGGTGCCGGTGCGCGGCGAGGTGGTCGAACATCCCGAAGGCGTTGAGTTCGAGGTGGTCGACGCGGACCCGCGGCGGATAAAGCGCCTGCGAATCCGGGTGCCGGTGCGCGCAGGTGGGTAAGCCGGTTGGCCGTTGGCTGCTTTTTGCTGGCGGATTGTTGGCCGGGTTGGTCGCGGCGCTGGGCCATGCGCCCTTCGGGTTGTGGGGCTTGGGGCTGATCGGGCTGCTCGCCGGGTATTTTTTAGTCTCAATGGCTGGCACCACGCGGCGCGCGGCATTGGTTGGTTGGGCGCTGGGCACGGGTTATTTCGCGGGCACGCTGAATTGGCTGACCTCTCCGTTTCTGGTTGAGCCGGAAATCTATGGCTGGATGGCGCCGTTTGCGCTTGGGCTTATGTCTTCCGGGCTGGGCTTGTTCTGGGGCGGCGCGTCGGGCTTTGCGGTTTGGGTTGGCGGGCGCCGGCGTTTGTGGTTGGCTTGGCCTGCAGCGATGGGGCTAGGCGAGCTGTTGCGCGGCCATGTATTCACGGGCTTCCCGTGGGGCGGGCCCGGGGAGTTTTGGGTGGATACGCCCTTGCTGGGGCTGGTGGGATGGACCGGGGCCACCGGGCTGGGGGTTTTGACATTTTTGGTCGCCGCCTGGGGCGCGCGGCTGTTTGTCGGCCCACGCAGGGGGGTGAGCCTGTTGGTGATAGTCATCTGCGCCGGGGTCACGCTGGCCCTGGGCGGCGCGGTGCTGCGCCAGGAACCTGTGGTGCGCGCGGCGCCGATTACCGTGCGGCTGGTTCAGCCCAACGCGCCACAGGCCCAGAAATGGGACCCGCAATATATCGGCCAGTTTCTGCAACGCGCCATTGATCTGACCGGCGCAACGGGGGTCGGTGGAGACCCGGATCTGGTGGTATGGCCGGAAACCTCGATGCCGTATCTGCTGGGGGATGCTGCGCCAGTCCTGCGCGAGATTGCCGGGATGACATCGGCGCAGGTGGTGTTGGGCGCGCAGAGGGCCGAGGCCGGCCCGCGGTATTACAATTCCATGGTGGTGCTGGCGCCGGACGGATCGGTGGCCGCGCTTTATGACAAGGCGCATCTGGTGCCGTTTGGCGAATACACACCGTTTGGCGGGCTGCTATACAGGTTCGGGATCAAGGGTTTTGCCGCGCAATATGGCGGCGGGTATTCTGCGGGAGAGGGCGCGGGGCCATTGGACCTGGGGCGCGCGGGGAAGGCGCTGCCGCTGATCTGTTACGAGGCAATTTTTCCGGATGACTTGCGCCGCGACACCCGCGCTGACTGGATATTGCAGATCACCAATGACGCGTGGTTCGGCACGTTTTCCGGCCCACAGCAGCATCTGGTAATAGCGCGCCTGCGCGCGGCTGAATTTGGCCTGCCGTTTGTGCGCGCTGCCAATACCGGGGTGAGTGCCGTCATTGATGCGCGCGGACGGGTGGTAGATCAGATTGCCCTGGGAATGGCTGGTTTTCTGGACGTAACATTGCCCGGGGCGCTGCCCGAAACCTTTTACGCCAAACGCGGTGATATGATCTTGATACTGTTGCTGTTGGGAATCATACTGACATTGGCTGCAAAACGCCGGACAATAAGCGATTGACCCGCCGACAGAGGCCCGGTAGGCAGTCATATCCTACACCCCAACGGCTTCCTGACGGGGTGAATTCATATAAATCGGAGCACTTCCATGACTATTAAAAGCCACGTTTTCACTTCTGAATCGGTTTCAGAAGGGCACCCGGACAAGGTGTGCGACCGCATTTCCGATGCGATCCTTGATGCGTTCCTGGCCGAAGACCCTTATGCGCGCGTGGCGTGCGAAACCTTCGCCACCACCAACCGTGTTGTTATTGGCGGCGAAGTGCGTGGCCCCGAAAGCGTCAGCGCACGGGTTGAGGAAATCGCCCGCGAATGCGTGCGCGATATCGGCTATGAGCAAGACGGGTTTCATTGGAAAAACATGTCCGTGGAAAACCACCTGCATGCGCAATCCGCCGATATTGCCATGGGCGTCGACGCAGCCGGCAACAAAGACGAAGGCGCAGGCGACCAGGGGATCATGTTTGGCTATGCGACGGATGAGACTCCGGAATTGATGCCCGCTCCGGTGCAGTATGCCCATGCGATGTTGCGCCGCCTGACCGAAGCGCGCAAATCCGGCGAAGCGCCGATGCTGGGGCCGGACGCCAAAAGCCAGCTTTCGGTGCGCTACGAGGGGGCGGTTCCGGTCGAGATCACCTCGCTGGTGCTGTCGACCCAGCATCTGGACGAAAGCATGAGCTCGGCAGATGTGCGCGATGTGGTCGAGCCTTACATTCGCGAAGTGCTGCCGGAGGGCTGGCTGAATGACAAGACCGTCTGGCACGTGAACCCGACCGGCAAATTCGTGATTGGTGGCCCCGATGGGGATGCCGGTCTGACCGGGCGCAAGATTATCGTGGATACCTACGGCGGCGCGGCGCCCCACGGGGGCGGGGCGTTTTCCGGCAAGGACCCGACCAAAGTTGACCGCTCGGCCGCTTATGCGGCGCGCTATCTGGCGAAAAATGTGGTTGCAGCCGGGCTGGCAAAACGCTGCACCTTGCAGCTTTCTTACGCGATCGGCGTGGCCAAGCCACTGTCGATATTCGTTGACACCCACCGGACCGGTGAAGTGGATGAGGCGGCGATTGAGGCGGCTGTCGCCGAGATCATGGACCTGACCCCGCGCGGTATTCGTGAACATCTGGGCCTGAACCGTCCGATCTTCTCGCGTACGGCGGCCTATGGCCACTTTGGCCGGGTGCCCGAGGCGGATGGCGGGTTTTCCTGGGAGAAGACCGACATTGCCGAATCGCTGAAGGCGGCGGTGTAGGCAGCGACACTGGGTTTGGCGACATTGGGTTTCGCCCCGGCTTGCGCCGGGACGACCGAAGTGGGGGCGCCGCCCCCACACCCCCGCGGTATTTGCGCCAAGATGAAGGAAATGCTTGGTGCTTTTGGGCTCAGACCGCTTGACTGTGCCCTGAGGCGTTCATGTCATAGGAATCGAAATGGCGGGCGATGATGCGGGCCAGTGGGTGGGCTTCGGGACGGATTGTCAGGGTCGTTGCATCCATATCGACGGTTTCGGGAAGCATCGCCTGCAAACCGCCGGCCATGGCGGTGATTGTATGCAGAGGTTGCGAAAACTGTTCGGCGATGGCGGCGAAATCGACGGTGAAATCACATAAAAGGCGTTCAATGATGCGAGCGCGGATCAGGTCTTTGCCAACGAAAGTGTGGCCTTTTGTTATGGGAAGTTCCCCCGCCTGCACCCGCTTGGTATATTTTCCGGTGGCAGGTTCGTTTTGGGCGTATCCTTGAGGATAGCGCGAGATTGACGAGGCGCCAAATCCGATCAGCACTTCGGACTTGTCCTCGGTATAGCCTTGAAAGTTTCGCCTTATGGTTCCGTTGCGCTGGGCGGTATCAAGACCGTCGCCGGGCAGGGCGAAATGGTCGATGCCGATCTGGCGATACCCGGCCTTGGTGAACAGTTCATGGGCACGGTCAAACAACGCCAGGCGCTCCTCGGGCGAGGGCAGGGCCTCAGTCGGGATCAGTTTCTGGCGCCGGGCCATCCACGGCACATGGGCGTAGCCAAACAACGCGACACGGTCGGGACCAAGGCTGATCAGTTTTTCAACCGAATCGGTGATGCGGCCAAGGTCCTGGTGCGGCAAGCCATAAAGGATATCGGCGTTCAGGCTGGATATGCCCCGGGCGCGCAGCCCCTCCACAGCGGCTTTGGTGATCGCGAAGCTTTGCGGGCGGCCGATCACTTCTTGAATCATCGGGTCGAAATCCTGCACCCCGATCGAGGCGCGGTTCAGCCCGGCCGCAGCCAGTGCGTCAAGGCGGGCATCGTCGATTTCGTTCGGGTCGATTTCGACGGAAAACTGCGCGTCCTTGGCCAGCGGGGTCATGTCGAATATGGCGCGCGTCAGATCGGCAATCATTGCCGGCTCCATCAGGGTTGGCGTGCCGCCGCCAAAGTGCAGATGCTCAATGGTGACGTCCGGGGCAAGATGGCGGGCGGCCAGTTTCAGCTCGGCCTTGACGGTTTCGATATAGGCGGCAACCGGGGCGGCATTGCTGGTGCCCTGGGTGCGGCAGGCGCAGAACCAGCACAGATTTCGGCAAAACGGCACATGCACATAGACCGAGACACTGGCCCCGGACGGGATGGCCTGCAGCCATTGGGCCACATTACCTTCGCTCACCTCTGCAGCAAAATGCGGTGCAGTCGGGTAGGAAGTGTAACGCGGTACGCGGGCGTCAAAGAGCCCCAGTTGTTTGAGTTGTGTATGGTCCAACATTCCGATAGGCTCTACCGGGTAATGCGCGCGCTGCATTGATCAGGATCAAACGGACACGCCCACGTGATGAACAGGCCGGTTTTCAATATGAAGGACTGCGGAACCTGCCCGATTCAACATCGGGCCGTATGTTCGTATTGCAACGACAATGAACTGACTGAGCTGGATGCGATCAAGTATTATCGCTCCTACGAGGCTGGGCAGCCGATCCTGTGGGCCGGGGATCACATGGAATTCGTCGCCTCGGTGGTCAGTGGCATTGCCAGCCTGGCACAAACCATGGAAGACGGGCGCACCCAGATGGTCGGCCTGTTGTTGCCCAGCGATTTCATCGGTCGTCCGGGCCGCGATTCGGCGCCTTACAACGTGGTGGCCGTGACGGACGTTATGTTGTGTTGTTTTCGCAAAAAACCGTTTGAAGATCTGATGGGGCGCACGCCGCATTTGGCCTCGCGGCTGCTGGAAATGACCTTGGATGAACTTGATTCGGCGCGCGAATGGATGCTGCTTTTGGGGCGCAAGACCGCACATGAAACGATTTCCTCGTTGCTGGCCATTCTTGCCACCCGCGACTCGGCTCTGCGCAAAGAGACCCCGACAAACGGCGTGGCCTTTGACCTGCCGCTCACGCGCGAGGCAATGGCGGATTATCTAGGCCTGACCCTGGAAACCGTATCGCGCCAGATTTCCGGGCTGAAGAAAGCCGGGGTGATTGAGCTTCAGGGCAAACGCCGTGTGATGGTGCCTGATTTTGACCGGCTATTGGGCGAAACCGGTGATGACATGGACGGCGGCATGATTATCTGAGATGCACAAAGGGCCGGTGGGCCTTTCCTTTGCGCAGTGCGTAGTAAGAACGCGGGCTGACCGGCTCAGCTCTGGTCATTCCTGCGGCGTACCAAATCTTGCGCCTGTTCGTTTACGTCCAGGGTAAAAATGTCAGGCCGGGCGTAATGGCCAACCACGTCAAGATCATATTTGCCGCGTGTGATGTCGTCCTTGTCCATCTCGGCGGTCAGGATGGTGTCTGCGTCAAACACCGGCCCGGCCAGAACGTCGCCCATGGGCGAAACGATGCACGAGCCGCCCCTGATGATCTGGGTCTCTGGAGCATCGCCCTGGATCGGGTGGTAATCCCCCGGCCCGTCGGCGCGGGTCATGTGTTGGCAGGCTGACAGCACGAAACACCGCCCCTCCAGCGCGATCATCTGCATGCTGGGAAGCCATACCTCGCGGTCATCCACGGTAGGCGCGCAATAGAACTCTACCCCCTTGGCATACATCGCCAGACGTAGCTGTGGCATGTAGTTTTCCCAGCAGATTACCGCGCCAAGCGTGCCAATATCGGTTTGCGGCGCGGGCAGGGTGGCGCCGTCGCCAAAGCCCCAGACCAGCCGTTCCAGCGCCGTCGGCATCAGCTTGCGGTGCTTTGCGGTCAGGCTGCCGTCGGGGGCGAAGAACAGGGCCGTGCAATAAAGCGTCCCGGTGGGCGTGCGCTCTATCACGCCAATCACCAAATGAACGCCATGGCTGGCGACCAGCTCGCCAATCCGGGCGGTATCCGGGCCGGGAACGTCAATGGCGGCGCCATGATACCGACGGAAATCATCCCGTCCCTCGGGCGAGCGCATACCCAGGCGTGCGCCAAAATCAAGCCCCTTGGGATAGCCCCCGATGAAGGCTTCCGGAAACACGATTAGCTGCGCCCCGGTGCCGGCCGCATCCGCCAGCAAATCGGCCAATTTGTCCAACGTGCGCGGCGTGTCAAACAAAACCGGTGCTGCCTGTACGACCGCGCCTTTGATGATGGCCATGCCAGCCTCCCTTCAGATTTCGTCGCAAGCAAAGCATGGACTTCACAAATAAAGAAGCCCCTTCTTCATCTTTCCGGAAATACTCCCGCCGGAGGCCTCAGGTCAGGCTCAGCCTCTGGCTGAGCCACGCCCAACGGGCACAGACCGCAGGTCGAGCCGGGCGGGAGCGCCCCGCCTCAGAGGTCAATGCATCATCAGGACTGGCACGTCGGCAACTTCAAGCATGTGGCGCGTGGCGCCCCCCATGATGGCTTCGCGAAAGCGGGAATGGCCATAGGCGCCCATGACGATCATCTGTGCATCCTTGTCGATAACGTGGCGATTCAGGATGTCCGAGATACGCGGCATGGTCCGGGCCAGTACCGAAACCTCGGTGCGCACATCATGACGCGCCAGCCATTGTGACAGGCCGCCACCCGGGTCCGAGCGGTCCGGGCCATGGGGCGGCGGGTCAATGATCGTGATGCACACCCCGTCAGCGCCTTTCAGAAAAGGCATCGCCGCCCGACAGGCGCGCAACGCCTCAGCGCCATCGTTCCAGGCGATCACCACGTTTTCTGGCTGCGGCGCCATGACCTTGCCGTCAGGCAGCACCAGAACCGGCACTTCGCCATTGAACAAGGCTGCCTCAAGCACCGCTTCGTTTTCATGGCCGCGCTGCTCGCCATAGGGTTTGGGCAGAATGACAAGGTCGGCGAATCGGGTACGATGAGCGACGATTGCGTTCAAAGTTGCCGATTGTGTGGTGATCGCCGTCGCCGTCCAGTTCACAGCCCCCCCCTGCAAACGTGCCTGAACCGCGCTTGCCAACGCCTCCGCACGTTCCCGGGCTGCGGCCAAATTGTCCTGAAGCATCACCGCAGAAGCCCCGGCATAATAAAAATCCGGCCGGGTTTGATCGAGTCCCAGGCAAACCACATCCAGGTGCGCCCCGGCGGTCTCTGCAATTATTCGGGCGTTATCAAGCACATGGTCAAGCATATCCATTTGCATGATCAATGTTGAAACAGTTTTGTATTCCATTTGCGCCTGCCATCTTGCCTAAATGTCCTGCGACCTTTTTGCGCAAGAGTTGCAAATAACGCTTTGATATGGGTCAATCCGTAAATGTCGCACCGACAGGGTGACGTTTTTTGACTTGGATCAATGTTTTCCTAACCCGATCCCGTCAAACCGGGCTCAGTCGAAAATGCACTCCCTGCGCCGATGGTGTTCGGGGGGGGCGTATATTGGCAAAAGGAAGGGACGAAAAATGTGGGACTATATCAAGCTACTGCTCCTCGCCGTGATCATGGTCGTGGCCGGGTATGTAGCAAGCAACGCCCGCGATCTGGCCTATCTGGTTTCCGCCATCGAGGTGGTTCTGGTCGCGCTGGTCGTGTTCATCTTTGTCTTGAGGGGCATGGGTGAGGCAACAACCGAGCCGGAAACCGGCTATATGGACGATATCATCCGGGTTGGGGTGATCATGACCTTGTTCTGGGGGCTGGTTGGCTTCTCGGTCGGGGTCTGGATCGCTTTTGAGTTGGCTTATCCAGAGCTGAACTTTTCCAAGGCGATGATGGGCTACCTGAACTTTGGGCGCATTCGTCCCTTGCATACTTCGGCGGTTATCTTCGCCTTTGGTGGCACCGGGCTTATCACCACATCGTTTTATGTGGTGCAGCGCACGTCCGGGGCGCGCCTGTTCGGTGGGCCACTGCCGAAATTCGTGTTCTGGGGCTATCAGATGTTCATCCTTTTGGCGGCAACCGGCTATGTGCTGGGCGCGACCCAGTCCAAGGAATACGCCGAGCCGGAATGGTATGTCGACCTGTGGCTGACCATCGTCTGGGTGGCTTACCTGATCGTCTTCATGGGTACGCTGATGAAGCGTAAAGAGCCGCATATCTATGTTGCCAACTGGTTCTACCTGTCCTTCATCGTCACCATCGCCATGCTGCATATCATCAACAACCTGGCCCTGCCGGTGTCGGTATTCGGCTCCAAGTCGGTGCAATTGTTCTCGGGCGTACAGGACGCGATGACGCAATGGTGGTATGGCCACAACGCTGTGGGCTTCTTCCTGACCGCCGGCTTCCTGGGCATGATGTACTATTTCGTGCCCAAACGGGCCGAACGTCCGGTGTTCAGCTACAAGCTGTCGATCATCCACTTCTGGGCGCTGATCTTCCTTTACATCTGGGCTGGTCCGCACCACCTGCACTACACGGCGCTGCCTGACTGGGCCGGCACTTTGGGTATGGTGATGTCGATCGTGCTGTGGATGCCGTCCTGGGGTGGCATGATCAACGGTTTGATGACGCTCTCGGGGGCTTGGGACAAACTGCGCACCGACCCGGTTATCCGGATGATGGTCGTTTCGGTTGGCTTCTATGGCATGTCGACCTTTGAAGGGCCGATGATGTCGATCCGCGCGGTTAACAGCCTGAGCCACTATACTGACTGGACCATTGGGCACGTGCACTCTGGTGCGCTGGGCTGGAACGGTATGATCACCTTTGGCGCGCTTTACTTCCTGGTTCCCAAATTGTGGGCCAAGAAGGGGCTGTACAGCCTGCGTCTGGTTAGCTGGCACTTCTGGCTGGCCACGATCGGCATCGTTCTCTACGCCGCCTCGATGTGGGTGACGGGTATCATGGAAGGCCTGATGTGGCGCGAAGTTGACGCACAAGGCTTCCTGGTCAACTCGTTTGCCGACACTGTCGCCGCCAAGCATCCGATGCTCGTGGTACGTGGGACCGGTGGTCTGATGTATCTGACCGGCGCCAGTATCATGGCGTATAATCTCTGGATGACTGTGACACGGGCACCGGCCAAGGCCGAAGCCCCTGCCGCAGTTCCGGCTGAATAAGGGGGGGCGGACACATGGCTATTCTTGAGAAACACAAGATAATCGAGAAGAACGCGACGCTATTGATGGTGCTCAGCCTGCTGGTTGTCTCTGTCGGTGGCATGGTCGAGATCGCTCCGCTGTTCTATCTGGAAAACACCATTGAGGATGTGGAGGGCATGCGCCCCTACACCCCGCTGGAGTTGGCCGGACGTAACATCTATATCCGCGAGGGCTGCTATGTCTGTCATAGCCAGATGATCCGCCCGATGCGCGATGAGGTGGAGCGGTACGGTCACTACTCTCTGGCAGCAGAGAGCCAATATGACCACCCGTTCCAGTGGGGCTCCAAGCGGACCGGGCCGGACCTGGCCCGTGTCGGTGGGCGGTATTCGGATGACTGGCATGTGGATCACCTGACCGATCCACAGGCGGTTGTTCCGGAATCGATCATGCCGAAATACGCGTTCCTGGCAAAAACCATGATCGACGGGCGCTACATCGAAGACGTAATGCGTACCAACGGCGCGGTGGGGGTTCCCTATCGCGAAGAGGACTATGAAAACGCACTTGCCGATTTCAAGGCCCAGGC
>CAYSBG010000017.1:0-12635 GCA_964429125.1 uncultured Aliiroseovarius sp. | reverse complement strand
ATACTCCCCGTTCAAAAGATCATCATTCATCCCACCAACAAGCGTGTCCCCGCCACTGCCGCCAACAAGGGAATCATTGTTGGCGCCACCATACAACGTGTCGTCACCGGCGCTACCGTTGAGCGCATCGTTTCCGCGTCGCCCGTACAGCACATTGTTCAGCGCATTGCCGGTGGCAGTATCATTTCCATCGCCCAGAATGAGGTTTTCAATATTCCCCGAACCAAAAGTGGCCCAGTGAACCCCGCCCACCTGCACGTCTCCGCCGTTGACCATCGACAACGCGACGTCGCCGGTTACAGCGGCAAAATTCAGCCAGTCGGTTCCGCCATCCTGGTCATTGATGATTTGGCGAGCGGTCTGGTTGGTGGCATACAGCAGGAAATCGTCGGTGAAGTTCCATTGGCTATCGGCGCTCGGGGTGCTGCCAATGATCTCGAGGTCAAAATCAATGAGCGATCCGGTATCCCCAATTGCATTATCGCGTATTTCAAGGGTCCAGTCCCCGGCACTTGTTTCACCCCGCAGATTAGCCAGCCCAAATGTCCAGTCATCATTGTAATTTGTGCTGCCCCCCTCGCGGTTCAAAAGCTGGGTGCGGGTGCCATCGGGGGATATCAGCACGATGCTGAGATCGCCCAAATAGGCATGGCTCAAGTTGATCGTGGCATAGACATGTTCGATATTCACGTTCTCGGCCACGTTGAGGCTCAGGCGGGTGGTGTTCATGTCGGAGATGGCGAGGGGTGTCCCGGTATATCCCGCCGTAACAGTTGTTGTATTGGCGGACGTGTTGGCCGCCGGGTTCATGATCTGCCACACCTCGGCCATCCGCACGGCGGCAAAGGCATCGACCATGCCATAGCCATAGCTTTGGTTGAAACTCATCCCTCCGCCATTCCAGTTGCCAGCGCCATTGGTGTACCAGGCTTCGGCTTCGTATGGGCCTTTGGCCGCGCCAAAGGCAGAACCGGTGTGGGCTGCGGAAATCGCCAGGATGTTTTGCACATCGCGCCAGCCCAAGCCCGGTGCGGCCTCAAGCATCAGGGCGATAACCCCTGAGACAACAGGGGTAGCCGCCGATGTGCCGCCAAATGAGTTGGTATACTCCCCGGCATCATATCCCGCCAGACCAGCGCGGTCAGTGGTCACAGCAGCGGCGGGGGCAGCAACCAGGATATTCGCGCCAAAGTTGGAATAACTCGCGACATAACCCGAAGCTGTGGTTGCGGCCACAGTTACCGTTTCAAACAGGTTGTTTACCCCATCGCCCTGCGCATTGCCGTAGATTCCGTAATTGTTAATCAACGTTGTGTTATGCGCCTCATTACCCGCAGCAAGGGTGGCCAGAGTTCCCAGCCCGTTGCGACCATTCACGCTGATATAGCGAAACGAATTTGCCAAATTCTCGGCCCCGGTAAAAGCGTCCCCAATGTCAAGATTGTCAGAATAGCTTGGGGTGGAGCCCCAGCTGTTGGAAATGATGTCAAAAGCCGTCGCCGCGTGATTGAATGCCGCCGTCACCACGGACGAAGACTGATTCTGAACATCGTTGAGAAAGTCAACCGAACTGAGAGTCACATCAAAGGCGACACCGACGCCGCCAAGGCCATTGCGCGCCGCACCGATGATCCCGGCAACCGAGGTTCCATGGGCATCCCCGGGGGTATTGGGCAACCCGTCATCGCCGGAAAATTCGAGGGTTTCGCTATAATTCGCGGCCAGGTCCTCGTGGCTTGCCTCGACCCCATTGTCGTAAACGCCCACGCGGATACCGTTGCCGGTATAATCGTCCCAGATGGTTTCGATGTTGCCCAACAGGGAAAAGTGCCATTGGGTTGAGTACAGCGGGTCCAGAATAACCACGGCGCGTTCCTTGTTGCGTATACACAAAATTTCAGCAGGAGTTTACGCTTGTCGATTTACCTCTACAAGGGTCGATACGCCAAGCGACCAAATCGGCGGGAAACGGATCAGATTGCCGCGCAGCCGACCTCACATATTCACGGTGAAAAACATCGTTGCCGCCAGACTGGGCATGATCCTGAAGACTGCCAAAATCAAGGCGGGCCTTTAGATTGTACGCAGGCAACCGCCGAGAAAATCAATCCATGATTAGAGCTGCGGCTTGGCGGAGGCATGATGTATGCGTGCCTCGTCTAGGTTGGGCTTCAGGAGGTGTCCACGGCAAGATTGAGGCCGGATATTTACAATCTGCAGTTTAACAAACGCAACATCCGCCTGTCTGCGGCTGAAAAACGATACCTGGACACCGAGGCACCACAATTTGCGTATGCAGTCTTTCAAAGCTGCAAATGTTGTTGTAAGGATTAGACAAAACAATACGGGTATGCACAAAAACCGACAAGGAGCAGATAACGTGCTTGGGTTTAACAAGTTTACAAAAACCACTCCGATGGTTTTCGCTGCCACCTTGTTGCTGTTTCTAAGTGCATGCGGGCCAATTAAAACAACCGACTTTCCGATCCGGGTCTCGCGCCAGGACAAACTCCCGGAAAACGTGACCGTCGTCCGGCTTACCCCCCAAAATATTGCCCAGCACCGCGGAAAATGGGCCGGAATAGGCGCGGGCGGGCGGCTTTCTTCGAATGTGGCAAGCTGGCAGTATCGGGTTGGTGTTGGCGACGTGTTGAATGTCATCGTCTGGGATCACCCCGAACTCACCCTGCCGGCCGGCCCTGATGGTGGTCAGGCTGCTGCCGGCATCACCGTAAAGGCGAATGGCTACTTCTTTTACCCCTATGTGCAAGATATCCGGGCGCTGGGCCGTTCGGTCGTCGAAATTCAGCGTGACCTGACAGAAAAGCTTGCCGAGTTCATCCCCGACCCACAGGTGGAAGTGAAAGTCGTAAGCTATAACTCGAAAAAAGTTGTGGTGACAGGCGCTGTCGCGCGGCCGGGCACATTAAAGATCACCAACCTGCCGCTGACCTTGATCGAGGCCGTTAATGGCACCGGAGGGCTCGCACCGGGCGCCGATAGTCGCCGGGTTTCAATTCAGCGCCATGGGCAACGATATTATGTCGACCTGCGCGCGCTGCTTGAGCAGGGTCGGGCCGGCTACAACCCGGTGCTGCGTGGGGGCGATATCGTCAATGTGCCGCCCTTGAATGGCAACGTTGCCTTTATCCTTGGACAAGTGAAAGAGCCCGGATCCCTGAACCTTGGCTTGGACGGGATCAGCCTGACCGAGGCAATCACTCAAAAGGGTGGGCTGGACGAAGAAAAGGCCAACCCCAAAGGCATCTTTGTTTTCCGCGCCAAACCGGACAACAATGGCTATGAGGTTTTCCAACTGGATGCGACCACCCCGCTGGCTTTTGTCTTGGGTACCGAATTCATTCTGGCACCACAGGACGTCGTCTATATCGTTCCGGACCCGGCTGCCAAGTGGAACGCGGTAATCTCTAACCTTGTCCCGACCCTGACGGCTTTGCGTGCCGCGCAGGTGATTGCCGGAGATCTCTAAGGTATGTTCTCTTCCGTGCTTGTGGTCTGCGTGGCCAATATTTGTCGCTCGCCAGTAGGTGAGCGGCTCCTGAGGCAATCCTGTCCTGACCTCAGAGTCGAGTCTGCCGGGATCAATGCGTTGGTGGGCCATGCGGCCGACGAGATGTCGGCCGAAGTTGCCGCCGCCCACGGGTTGAGCCTGGAAGGCCATTCGGCGCGGCAATTCACCAGCGCGCTTGCAGCGGATTTTGACCTGATCCTGACCTTGGAAAAGGGACACAAACGAGTGGTGGGCGAGCTGGCCCCGGAAGTGACCGGCAAAACCATGTTGCTGGGTCAATGGATGGGCCAGGTTGACATCGCTGACCCCTATCGCCGGAGTCGGGAGTTCTACGAGGAAGTTTACAAGCAACTTGAATGCGCTTGCGATGGCTGGGCAGCCAAACTGGGGGCCAGGTAATGACTGACTACGCCCAACATCCGCCGCACGATGACGAGATTGATATTGGCGCCCTATTGGGGCTGTTTTGGGCGCGGAAATTCACCATCCTCCTGTTTGCAATTGTGGCGCTTTTGATTGGCGTTGCCCAGGCGCTGATCGTACCTCCGACCTACCAGGCCGACGCTTTGGTCCAGCTCGAAGAAAAGTCTTCCGGGGGTTTGGCGCTATCGTCCGAGATGGCCGATCTGCTGGGCGGGCAGGCACCGGTTTCCGTTGCGGAAATCGAAATCATACGCTCGCGAATGGTGCTGGGTATTGTCGTGCAGAACCTGGGCCTTGACCAAATTGCCGAACCCAAACGCCTGCCAATCATCGGCGACTTTCTCACACGCTACAGACTACCCGATCCCGGATTTTCCTGGATGTCGGAATATGCGTGGAACAGCGAGAGGATCGCGATTGGTCGCCTCGATCTACCGGAGCGGTTGCAGGGCCGCGTGTTTGAGCTGACCTTGGTGGGGCAGGGTAGTTACACGATAGACTTGGACGGGCACCAGATCAGTGGCAAGGTCGGCGAATTGCTTCAAGATGAGTCCAGCGGTTTTGCTTTGTTGGTCGATGTCCTGGAAGGGTTGCCCGGGCGAAAATTCCTTATTCAAAAAGTCCCGTTGGCCAACGCGATTTCGAGCATCCGCGAGCAACTCTCGGTATCTGAGAAAGGTCGGAAATCTTCCATCCTGCTGTTGACGATGAAAGATCGTAACCCAACCCGTGCCGCGCGGATTCTGGACGAGGTTACCCGGGTTTATCTGTTACAGAATATCCAGCGCAACACCGCGGAAGCGGACAGCGCCCTGCAACTCATTCTGGCTCAACTGCCGCGCGCCCAGGCGGATGCAGAAGAGGCAGAGGCCGCCCTGAATGCCTTTCAGGCCGATCAGGAAACCATTGACCTGAGCTTTGAAACCCGCGCGCTCCTAGAGCAAGCTATCGGGATCGAAACAGAGTTGAACCGGCTGGCTTTGGAAGAACAGGAGTTGAGGAAACGCTATACACAAAGCCACCCGCTCTATCAGACCCTGTTGGACAACCGCGCCCAGCTTGAGTCCCGCCTGCAGGAAATTCGGACCAAAACCGGCGCCCTGCCGGAAATTCAGCAGGAAATGCTGCGCCTGACCCAAGACCTCAAGGTCGCCCAGGAGGTGTATCTGCAATTGCAGTCGCGGGCCCAGGAATTGAAAGTGGTCAAGGCCGGCACGATCGGCAATGTGCGGGTGATCGATACCGCCTTGCCCGCGCCATTTCCAATAGCGCCAAAGAAGAAACTCATTGTCGCTCTGGCACTAATCCTTGGCTTGATGGCCGGGACCGGTTTCGTGCTTCTGCGTGCCTTTCTTTACCGCGGTATCCGCTCGGCAGAAGAGGTCGAGAACTTGGGTGTCTCGGTCTACGCCACCGTGCCGCAAACCGCAAACTCGGTGCCTATCAAGGGTCAGAATTCCATCGCAATCATGGCCGAGGCCGACCCGACAAACCTGGCCGTTGAAGCCTTGCGAAGTCTGCGAACCAGCCTGCATTTCGGCATGCTTGACGCCAACAACAAGCTTTGCATGGTTACCTCCTCCATCCCCGGCGAAGGAAAGTCCTTTGTCAGCGTCAATCTGGCCACCGTATTGGCGCAGAGCGGGCAGAAAATATGTCTTGTTGATACCGACCTGAGGCGCGGCTATTTGCACCGCTACTTTGGCAAACACCGTAAGGACGCGGGTTTGTCAGATTTTCTGGCGGGGGATGTGAAAATAGAAGAAATCATCCACAAGGATGAAAAAACCGGGCTAAACTATATCCTGACAGGCCGCTACCCGCCAAACCCCGCCGAACTTCTCATGCATGAGCGTTTTGGCGAGTTGAGCGCTTATCTTGACGCGAATTTTGACTATAGCCTGTTTGATACACCGCCAATTTTGGCGGTTACAGATCCGATGATCGTTGGAAAATACACCGGCATGATCATGCTGGTGGTGCGCCATGACCATGTTGTACTTGATCAGGTCCGGGCTTCGCTTAAGAAATTCGAGGTCAACGGCCTCAAGCCAACTGGCGTCATTCTGAACGGTGATGACCCGAAAACCAAAGGATACGGGTATACAAATTACCAGTATCAATATGAATATAAATCACGGGGAAAATAGTGGTTGGGGCGCGACAAGAGATAAAGGAAACGATCTGAACCGTGTTTTGAACTTTTGCGATTCACCTGTAGAAAAGTTGCAACTTTTCCTGAAACCGATATGCAGGAGTTTAAACGAAGGGTTTGCATTGTGAAGACAGAGACACTCCCGCTTGAAGGGCTGCTGTTAATCACTCCGGCCCGATTTGGCGATGAACGTGGGTTTTTTTCCGAGACATGGAATAAAAAAAAATTTTCCAAGGCCGGAATCACCACTGAGTTTGTGCAGGACAATCATTCATTTTCTGCCCGGACCGGGACAATTCGCGGCCTGCATTTCCAGGCGCCGCCTTCGGCACAGGCCAAACTTGTCCGTTGTGGGCGGGGTGTCTTGTTTGATGTGGCGGTGGACATTCGCCAGGGGAGCGCGACCTATGGACACTGGTTTGGGGTCGAGCTGAGCTTTGAAAACGGTCGCCAATTGCTGATCCCCGAAGGCTTTGCCCATGGGTTCGTAACGCGGGTTGATGATACTGAAATCATTTATAAATGTTCCGAAACCTACGCCCCGAAATCTGAGGGCGCTCTGGCCTGGAATGACCCGGATATCGCCATCGACTGGGGGCTTGAAGGGCGGGTGCCGATCTTGTCGGGCAAGGATGCATCGGCAGGGTTTTTGGCGGATTTCGATAGCCCCTTTACCTATGAGGCTACGCCATGAAGCTGTTGGTAACCGGAGGCGCGGGATTTATCGGGTCGGCAGTGATCCGGCTGGCAATTTCGCGTGGACATGAGGTTGTGAATGTCGATGTGTTGACCTATGCGGCCTGTCTGGAAAATGTCGCGAGTGTCGCCAATCAACCGGGTTATGCCTTTGAAAAGGTTGACATTTGTGACCGTTCGGCGCTGGATCGGATTTTTGCCACGCACCAACCGGATGCAGTGATGCATCTTGCGGCAGAAAGCCATGTGGACCGTTCCATTGACGGGCCCGCGGCGTTCATCCAGACCAATCTGGTTGGCACATTCACGTTGCTGGAAGCGGCACGGTGTTATTGGCAAAGGATTGAAAAGCGGAATACTTTTCGGTTTCATCATATCTCGACCGACGAGGTGTTTGGCAGTCTCGGCGCCGAAGGGCAGTTCACCGAAGAAACCGCCTATGACCCGCGCTCGCCGTATTCGGCCTCCAAGGCGGGTAGTGACCATCTGGTGCGCGCCTGGGGCGAAACTTATGGCTTGCCAATCGTGCTGAGCAATTGCTCGAACAATTATGGCCCTTATCAATTCCCGGAAAAGCTCATCCCGGTAGTGATCCTGAATGCGTTGGTGGGTAAGCCAATCCCGATTTACGGACGCGGCGAAAACGTGCGGGACTGGTTGCATGTCGAGGATCACGCGGATGCGCTGCTGCAGGTTTTATTGCGCGGCAAGATTGGCCGGAGCTATAATATTGGCGGCGAAAATGAACTCTCCAATCTGGAATTAGTGGGGAAAATCTGCGCCATCCTCGACGATAAACGGCCCGCGAAACAGCCCTACAGCAAGCTGATTACCTTTGTGGCCGATCGCCCCGGGCACGATGCCCGTTATGCAATTGACCCACAACGCATGCGCAAGGAACTGCGCTGGGCCCCGTCCTATGACATCGACACCGGGCTTGCTCAAACCGTGCAATGGTACCTGGACAACCCGGACTGGTGGCAACCCCTGCAGGAACGCGCGGGAGTCGGTAAACGGCTGGGAAAACCAGAATGAAAATTCTCGTCTTTGGTAAATCGGGGCAAGTAGCAACCGAATTGCAGCGTCGCGGACATGTCGTCGCAATTGGACGCGCGCAGGCAGATTTTAGCCAAACTGACACTTGTTTGGCCGCATTAGAGACACATGGACCGGATGCGGTGATCAATGCCGTTGCCTATACTGCGGTGGACAAGGCCGAGGACGATGAGGCTTTGGCGACACGCATTAATGGCGAAACCCCCGGCCTGTTGGCGGCCGGTTGTGCCCGGCGCGGCGTACCATTTGTGCATATTTCAACGGATTATGTATTCAGCGGCTCCGGCTCCATGCCATGGCGTGAGAATGATCCTGTTGCCCCGCAGAATGCCTATGGCCGTTCGAAAGTGGCCGGAGAACGCGCGGTGATCCGGGCTGGTGGTGCCCATGCAATCCTGCGCACTTCCTGGGTTTTTTCTGCGCAAGGCAACAACTTTGTTCGCACCATGCTGCGCCTTTCTGAAAGCCGTGACACTTTGAACGTGGTCGAAGACCAGATTGGCGGGCCGACCCCGGCTGCGGCCATTGCCGATGCCTGCCTGACGATTGCCGGCGCGCTTCTCACTTCACCGGAAAAGTCCGGAACTTACCATTTCTCCGGGCACCCCGAAACCAGTTGGAAGGGGTTTGCCGAGCAGATATTTTCCGCGATTGGAAAGGAAATCGACGTCCGGGGGATCCCCTCGGAGGCCTATCCGGCACCCGCGACCCGCCCAGCAAACTCGCGACTGGACTGCGCCCTGATAAGGAAAGTGTTTGGCATTAATCGCCCCGATTGGCGCGTTGGGTTGGATGAGGTTCTGGCGGAATTGGTTTGACCGGGATAATCTGCGGTAAATCGGGACAGGAGATTTGAAATGGCTGCAGACAGCATGACCGGGCGAAAGGGCATCATCTTGGCCGGCGGCTCCGGAACCCGGCTATATCCGATTACCGTAGGCGTCTCCAAGCAGCTTTTGCCGGTGTACGACAAACCGATGATTTATTACCCGCTCACGACATTGATGTTATCGGGAATCCGTGAAATCGCCGTTATCACCACGCCCGAAGACCAGGAACAGTTTCGCAGGACCCTGGGCGACGGCAGCCAATGGGGCCTGTCCCTGACCTTCATTGCCCAACCCCGCCCCGATGGATTGGCACAGGCTTATATACTCGCCGAAGATTTCCTGAACGGGGCGCCGAGCGCCATGGTGTTGGGGGACAATATCTTTTTTGGCCATGGATTCCGCGAAATCCTGAAAGAGGCGGACCAAACAACCATTGGCGCGGCGGTTTTCGGCTACAAGGTTGCCGACCCGGAACGATACGGGGTGGTCGATTTTGATGAGTCCGGCAAGGTCACGGGGATTGTTGAAAAGCCGGAGAAAGCCCCTTCGCCGTTTGCGGTCACCGGGCTTTATTTTTTGGACGGCACCGCCCCAGCGCGTGCGCGTCAGGTCAAGCCCTCCCTCCGCGGCGAGCTGGAAATAACAACGCTTCTGGAAATGTATCTGGCAGATGGGCTTTTGGAAGTGAAGAAACTGGGTCGTGGATATGCCTGGCTTGATACCGGCACCCATAGTTCTTTGCTGGATGCGGGGAACTTTGTCCGGACATTGGAAAAACGCCAGGGATTGCAGGTCGGAAGCCCTGACGAGATCGCGTTTGGGCAAGGGTGGATTACCGTCGACCAACTTGGAGAACGGGCACTCCTGTTCAGGAAAAACGCATATGGTCCCTATTTAGCGGCGCTGGCCGACGCGGGTTTGCCCAATAAGCTCTAAACCGCGGCTTTTTGTGTGCCGAACCGCTCTTTTGCTGCGCGGTAAAGAACGTAGTCATACGCGACAAGTTCCTCCATGCGTTTGAGCGTCTTGTCAGAAGGGTATTGTTTGGTAATCTTGCGGATATTCGGGTTGCTTTCCGGGAGCGTTTCAAGAACCTGATGCTTCTCTATCGTTGCGGGTGCAGGTTTTCCCACGACCTTGGCGATTTTGCTGATCGAGCTGTCGTACTCATCCAGAAAGCCAACACAATCAAAAGAGCCTAGATTCCTGATCGACTGTTCTGTCAGGGCTTCGATATTTTGCGCGACATCCGGGCTGTCCGGGGCCCATTCAAATCGGGTTTGTGGCAGGTCCGAAAGATGGCGTACCATAGTGTTGTTTATTGGACTGGCTGCGCACAACTTCGGCTGCTGAAAGTAGTCGTCAATCGCCAATTCCGAGGCCAACGAAATGTAATTGAACGGTTGGGGATGCTTCACCCTGTGTGCGCGATGAAAGTTATAAAGTGATATCAGCCGATCAATCGGATCGCGCATAAAGGTTACAAGGGTCTTGTTCCCCGGTATCAAATGCGTTGAGAAATAATCAAAGTGGCCGGAGAACACCTTTTTTGAGGCCAAATCGCTTACCGAACTGGAATAAAGATTGTTAAAGCGTTCCCTGTGGACTGATTTCGCGCCAAACCATCCAAGAAGCACATTGTGCAAGGTGGTCCCCCCGCATTTTGGAATGTGCAGGAAAACGATCCGATGATCGGCAAGGGCGCGCAGTTCGACCATGTTTGAATTTTGCATTTCCATCTTGATACGGCGTACGAATTCCGGCGAACGCGCAACCTTGCGAATAAGCTCGTCCACATTTTCCAAACTTCGGTTGTTATCAAAGATCGCCGGGCCCTCTGGATCACGCTTGAGGAGCTTTTTGAAAACAAACTCTATTTCCCACTTCGCCACACTCATTGCATCCGCCTTTTTCAAGCTGTTGGCCGTTTGTTGCCAAGGTTTCCTGGCTATGCCTATCCAGTCTCAGCCCCATTAATCCCGACCCATGCCGCAAGTTTCAACCCCCATGTTTCCGGGTGTTCCGGCAAGGGCGGTTTTTGAATTTTAGCTAAAGGTCTTAAAGATGCCGCAAAACATTTAACACTCATTAATGCGCTTTTCACACACTGAGCGCGGCTGTGGGGGCCGTAGTAGGAGTGGGAAATGGTGGGTTTTTCGTTTGCCGGCACTTTTGCCGGAGGGGTGGACATTATTAACTCCAGCATTGCCGACGTGGTTGCTTTCAATAGTAGCGCGGGAATGCGTTTGTACATGCTGGCAGCCGGTGGCGGCAGTTTTTCGGTGTATGACCCGGGTAACGGGATGGCGCTATTGGAGCAGGTGTATTTTCCTGCCGGGTCCGGGGCGGGTGCGACACCGCGGCTTACCCTCGATACGACTGGCCCCAATCCGGCACTCCTTGTCGAGGGGGGTGTGGGTACCGGTGTGATCCGCTACACATTGAACAGCAATGGCCTTCCGGGAAATTCGGAAACCCTGGTGGACCCTTCAAACACTCTGCTAGACGCCATCCTGATTCAGAACACCGGCGGCGACGTGTTGTTTACGTCGTCAATAAACGGGGCCGGGCTTGGTCGTTGGATGGATACCGGAAACCCCTCTCTGACCTTGATCGACAGTATCAACCTGGGCGCCATGGACGGCGGAAATGACCTGACTTTGATGAGTACGCTCTCGCGTGGCAACGAAGACTATCTTTTCGTCAGTTCCGATCGGCTCAATAGTGTGTCGGTCCTGAGGGTCAATGCGGACGGCACAACCAAGATGACCGGGCAGATGATGTCGGGAGAGGATTTCTGGATTAGCACGCCATCCGCCATGACGTCGATTTCGACCGGAACACATGAATACCTTCTGCTCGGCGCTGCTGGAAGCAGTTCGATCGTCGTGGCAGAGTTGGACGCTACCGGCAGTTTGCACGTTGTTGACCAGGTAAACGATACGCTGAACACGCGATTTGAAAATCTAACGGTTCTGGAGGCGATTACCATTCAAGGCCGGGTCTTTGTGGTTGCTGGCGGCGCGGATGATGGGCTAAGCCTGTTCACCCTGACCCCACAGGGCCGATTGGTCCATCTGCAAAGCATCGCCGACACCCAGGACATGGCGCTGACAAATGTCCACACGCTTAGCCTGGCCGAGGATAATGGCACCATTGTCGTGTTCGCAGCCGGCGAAGGGTCAACCGAGGTAACTCGGCTGCTGATTGACCCCGGCCCGCTTGGTCAAGTTCGCGAAGGAAATGGGGGCGCCGATACGCTCAACGGATCAGCGTCCAATGACCTGCTTTCAGGCCAAGCTGGAGACGACACCCTTTCCGGGGGTGACGGCGACGATATCCTGACTGACGGTGCGGGATCCGATACAATGTATGGGGGCGCGGGCGCCGACATTTTCGTCCTTTCCCGCGATGGACAAACCGACCGGGTGATGGATTTCGAGGTCGGCATGGACCAGATTGATCTATCCGGTATCGGTCGGGTGTATTCGTTGGATTCACTCACTTTCGTCAGCACGACAGACGGCGTGACCATCACCTTTGGCGACGAGGTGCTTGAGGTTCATTCGGCCAACGGGCAGCCCTTGTCTGCCGCAAGTTTTTCCCAAGAAGGGCTGTTCTCTTTGGGTCATGTCATCAATGACGTTCCACCAAGCACTAACCAAAAACCTCTCATTCAAAACGGAACCGCTGGCGGGGACACGCTTGTTGGTGGGATGAATGATGATCTTTTGAACGGGGAGTATCTGGATCCTGCGTTTGACATTGTTTATGGGCAGATCTTCCGGGTTTACCAGGCGACGCTGGGTCGGGCGCCGGATTCGGCGGGGCATCTGGGCTGGTCGCAGCAGATTCTGAACGCGACCAGCACGTTGGTTGACGTGGTTTCGGGCTTTGTCAATTCGGCCGAGTTTCAGAGCATTTACGGCACCACGACCAACAG
>CAYSBG010000016.1:9381-12887 GCA_964429125.1 uncultured Aliiroseovarius sp. | reverse complement strand
GCAACGAAGATACCCTTCCAGAGCTTGCCGCTCTGGACCCGGAAACCGCCTATCTGTCCTGGCAATTGACCCTGACCACCATCGAGGGCGAGGGCGCCGTCCGCGAAGCTTTTGATTTCGTCGAAGGGCTGTGTGAGCTGACGATTACCCCAGCAGTCAACTCTGCTGCACCGGAAACGCCCGATCCTTCGGTACCATCAGCGGGAAACCCGGAGCCTTGCGAACCGGAGGCGCCGATTACGCCAGACGAAACGGCTGCCCCCAACACCGCGCCCGCACAAATGGACGAGAACCAGGCCAGCAAACCCGCGCCAGCGCCAAAACTCGATGCAAAACTCCCGGGAAACTCCAAGGGGAAATCCGCCAGGGCCACGCCGCGGGCAACGGTGCGGGTTGATCTCGACCGGATCGACCGGCTGGTCAACCTGGTTGGTGAAATCGTCATCAATCAAGCGATGCTCACCCAAAGCGTTGAAGAAGCCGGCCTGGCACCGAACTCTCCAGTCCGTACCGGCCTCGATGAATTTCTCCAGCTTACCCGCGATATCCAGGAAAGCGTGATGATGATCCGCGCCCAACCGGTAAAATCCCTGTTCCAGCGCATGGCAAGAATCGTTCGCGAGGCCTCGGCTGCGGTTGGCAAAGACGTACGCTTGGTTACTGATGGCGAGAACACGGAAGTCGACAAGACCGTTATCGAACGCCTCGCTGACCCGCTGACCCATATGATCCGCAACGCTGTCGACCATGGACTTGAAAACCCGGATGCCCGCGCGTCTGCCGGCAAGCCCCGCGAAGGGATTATTACTCTTGGCGCCGCGCACAGGTCCGGTCGCGTGGTTGTCGAAATTGCCGATGACGGCGCTGGCATCAATCGCAAAAAGGTTCACCAGATAGCCATCGACAAGGGATTGATCGACCCGGACATCCATCTCAGCGATAGTGAAATTGACAACCTATTGTTTCTTCCGGGTTTTTCTACAGCTGACGAGATATCCAATCTCTCCGGACGCGGCGTTGGCATGGATGTGGTGCGCAGCGCCATCCAGGCTCTTGGCGGGCGAATTTCCATCACTTCCGCTGCTGGAAAGGGTACTACTTTCTCCATTTCTCTGCCTTTGACCCTTGCGGTCCTTGATGGAATGATCGTTCGCGTCTCCAACGAAACCCTGGTTGTTCCCCTTAACGCCATTCAGGAAACGCTTGCGCTTGGCCCCGATGACATTCGCCCGTTTGGCCCTGACACGCATGTGGTCAATATCCGCGACACGTTTGTTCCGCTCCTCGATCTGGGTGCCGAACTCGGGTATCGTGACCCATTGGAGGATTACTCAAACTGCGTCATCCTCCTGATAGCTCAGGACGACGGAGAACGCGCCGCCGTCGTAGTCGATTCCATCGAGGACCAACGCCAGGTTGTCATCAAAGGCCTTCAGGATTCCTATGGGCACGTGCCAGGAATTGCAGCCGCGACGATCCTTGGGGATGGACAAATCGCCCTGATCCTGGATCCCGTAGACCTGGTCACCGAAGCAAGCGGCTGTACCCGCCCACAAAGAAAACCGGAACTGAAAGCAGGATAATCCGCCATGAATGAGCCTCATCCCGATCCCCAAACTCAAACAGATCCCGAGGAAACAGAGCTGCTTTCGTTTCTGGTTGGCGGGCACGATTATTCTGTAGACATAATGTCGGTGCGCGAAATTCGCAGTGGAACCGGCGCGACTTCCCTTCCCCATTCGCCTGAGTATGTGCGTGGCGTCATCAACCTGCGTGGTACTGTTTTGCCGATAATTGATCTCGCGAAAAGGCTGGGCATGGAACAGGCACAGGACGATATTCGCAATGTCATTATCGTGGTTGCGGTCGGAGAAAAAACATTTGGCCTGATGGTGGATGCCGTCTCAGACATTTTGGCCATTTCCGAACAGGACATGCAACCGCCACCCGAGATGCGCGCGGATGTAGAACGCAATTTCGTCTCGGCGTTAACCATCGTCGATGAGCGGATGATCCGGGTTCTTGATCTCGATGCAGTCATGCCACCGACAAGTGAGGAAGCCGCGTGAATATGTCTGTGCACCACACTGGCCATCACATACGCGCAAAGCCAAAACTGGATGAACAGGCATTCGAACGGATCACAAATATTGCCTACAAGGATGCGGGGCTGGACATTGCACCAAGCAAAATGGCAATGGTGCATACCCGTTTGGCCCGCCGCCTCAGAACTCTTGGCCTGCAGACCTATGATGAGTATTGCGCACTCATTGAAGGCCCGGAGGGCCAAAAGGAACGGCGCCAGTTAATCTCCGCCTTGACAACGAATGTTTCGCATTTTTTCCGCGAAGACCATCATTTTGAACGCTTGGTCGAGGATGTTTTGCCATCGCTTATCACAAAACTCGATGCAGGGGGGCGGGTCCGCTTGTGGTCGGCGGGCTGCTCGAACGGGCAAGAGCCATACACTATAGCGATGTCCATTCTTGAGCACGGCAACCTGAAAAAATCGACTGATTTGCGCATTCTCGCAACAGATATCGACCCAAACGTGATCCAGTTTGCTCGCCAGGGAATCTATGACCAGCGCATGATTTCCGGGGTGCCGGACACCCTGCGCGATCAGTATTTCAGCCTTGATCCAGGCCCCGAACCAATGTGGCGGGTTCGCAGCGAACTTCGGGAGATGATTGTTTTCAAAGAACTGAACCTTTTGCATCCATGGCCAATGCAAGGCAGGTTTGATGTGATATTTTGCCGAAATGTCGTGATTTACTTCGACGAAACAACCCAAGAAAATCTGTGGAAAAACTTTGCTGAGGTCATGAACCCGGGTGCATGGCTGTTTCTCGGGCATTCAGAACGTGTTTGCGAAAAATATCACAGCATGCTCTCGCCAGCTGGAATGACAACTTATCGAAAATCAGAAAACCCACCCATCTACTGAATTCCCTAAACCGGAAAGGATCCCCATGGCCCTTCGTGACCAACTCAGAACAATCGTGGTGGATGACATGTCGACCTCGCGTGGCCTGATCACCCAGGCTTTGGACGGCTTTGGGGTGCGCCAGGTCGAAAGTGCGCCCGACGGGGCCTCCGCCTTACAAAAAATTGCCGCCTGGCCGGTTCATTTGGTTATATCCGATATGAACATGCCAGGCATGAATGGCCTGCAATTGCTCCATGCGCTTCGCACGAACGCACAAACCAAAGGCGTCGGTTTCCTGCTGATTACTGGCAAGGCGGACCGGGAAATCATCGAAACCGGGAAAAAACTCGGCATGAACAACCTGGTAAAAAAACCGTTTCAACCAGATGATCTACGCAAAGCAATCGAAGCTATCGTCGGGCGACTCTGATGTGCAGCGCATCCATACCGGCAAGCGAAACTTCCGTACCGCCAACCTGTCAGGTAGATACGGTCCTTAACGCCGTTTCGATGGAGCTGACTCATTCCGCCAAACGCTGCAACGAAATCCAGTGGGTCATTTCAGAACTCCTCGAGC
>CAYSBG010000016.1:0-9371 GCA_964429125.1 uncultured Aliiroseovarius sp. | reverse complement strand
CCTAACCTTTCAGCAGAACTGCATATCTTACAAGACATTGACAGAATTCACCAAACCCTGGAGGATCTAGCACGCATCCTAAGTGCGATCGCCCATCCGACACAGGGTGTTTCTTGTGCCGAAAATGAACTTTCTCAAGCCCTGACGCTGGACTCCTTGCGTGCACGGCTTTTTCAAAGCCGAGAGTTTTCGGAAGATGCCTCGAATTGCTCTAAAAACCCGGACGAAATCACCTGGCTTTGACCCCATTTTGATTTGAAAGACACTCGTCTCAGCCTTTTCGCCACGACTTGAGCCGTTTTGCACTTCACCTTTTGCGGACAAGCAAAAGCGACATAATGGCGCAAACAGGCCAGACCTCTCAAACTGACTCGTATCAGTTAAAGGCGGAGGTGCGAATGGATCAACTCGGATGGAAGATAAATATCGTTGAGCGGACCATCGGCGCGTCGCGAGGGCGCGCAGCGCGTGGTCGGCCGAGGCGGCTCCTGGATCGCCTCCCTCAAATTTCCTTCTCGTTCAGGTTTCTCCATGCCCCCAATCGCATCCTCTCCCCGACGCTCTGGCGGGCGCGCCGCCCGTAAAAACCTCAGGAAGAATCCGCTCTCCGCAGAAATCAGACCATTGCACGCAGGAATGCCTGGCGGGCAATACCGCCCGCTGACAGACGCGCAAGTCGAAGAAATCCACCAAGCAGCCCTGACCGCCCTTGAAACCATCGGGTTGGCGGACGCGCCGCCATCCGGTGTTGAAATCATGACCGCAGTCGGCGCGCGTAAAGGGGACGACGGGCGGTTACGTTTTCCACGCGAGCTGGTGAGAGACATGCTTGCAATCGCCGCGCGCGACATTTCATTGGCCGCCAGAAATCCTGAACGCGACTTGGACCTTTCAGGCACCAATGTGCATTATGGCACCGCCGGGGCGGCGGTTCATATGGTGGATGGAGCCGGCCGTGTTTACCGCGAAAGTGGTGTCCGCGACCTTCACAATGCGGCAAAAATTGCCGACACATTGGATAATATTCATTTTTTTCAACGACCTATGGTTTGCCGAGATATCACCAACAACCTGGAAATGGATATGAACACGATCTATGCAGCTTGTTCCGGCACCAGCAAACACGTGGGCATTTCGTTCAGCGAACCGGGTTTCGTCGCCCATGGGCTGGAATTGCTGCACCTGATCGCGGGGGGGGAAAAAGCCTGGCGCGCGCGTCCATTCACCTCCTGCTCGATCTGCTTCGTGGTTCCACCGATGAAATTCGCGACCGAAGCCTGTGATGTGCTGGAACAATGCGTGCGCGGGGGGATGCCGGTATTGTTGCTTTCCGCCGGGCAATCCGGAGCGACCGCGCCGGCGCCCCTGGCGGGCGCCGTGGTACAGGCCGTGGCGGAATGCCTGGCCGGTTTGGTCTATGTCAACGCGATCGCGCCCGGACATCCGGCGATCTTTGGCACCTGGCCTTTCGTTTCCGATCTGCGCACCGGCGCGATGTCCGGTGGCTCGGGCGAACAAGCGCTTCTCACGGCGGCGGTTGCACAGATGCATGCCTTTTACGGCCTGCCCGGAGGGGCTGCGGCAGGGATTGCCGACGCAAAATTGCCGGACATGCAAGCTGGGTGGGAGCAAATGTGCTCCAACGTTATGGCCGGCCTGTCCGGGCTGAACATGATTTATGAGGCTGCGGGCATGCATGCCTCGCTGCTGGGATTTTGTCACGAAAGCCTGATCCTGGGCAATGACCTGATTGGCCAGGCGCTCAGATGCGTGCGCGGGATCGAGGTGAACGCGGACACATTGGCCTTGGAGGTGATGGCGGAAACCTGCATGAACGGGCCGGGCCACTATCTGGGTACCGAGCAAACCCTGCGCCTTATGCAAAGCGAGTACGTCTACCCGGATATTGCCGACAGATCGACGCCAAAGGAGTGGGAAGAAATAGGCAAGCCTGATCTTTTGGCCACTGCAACGGCGAGAAAACAGGCGATCCTGGCCGCGCCGTCCGCTGCAGCACTCGATCCGCTAACGGATCAGGCGATCCGCGCGCGGTTCAGGATTCACCTGCCACCTGGGTAGCCGCCTCTGCTTTGGCCGCCAGTTCCAGCCATTCTTCTTCGGCAGCGTCCAAAGCGGCCTGGCGCGAGACCAACGCCGTGCTGGCTTTTTCAAATTTCAACGGCGCGGTGCTGAACAAATCCTCTACCGAAAGGTAGTCTTCCAGCTTGGCGATTTCGGCCTCGAGCCGGGAGATTTCATCCGGAAGCGCCTCCAGCCGGTGCTGTTCAACAAAGCTCAGCCCGGTGCGTTCAGGTCTGGGTCGGGCGGCGTTTTTGCCCGGCTTGGTGGGTTTTTTCGATTTTTCAGCGGGCAGATTCTCGCCCCGTTGGGCCAGATAATCCGACCAACCGCCAGCGTAAATGATGGCCCGCCCGTCGCCCTCCATCGCAACGGTTGTGGCAGCAACGCGGTCAATGAAATCACGGTCGTGGCTGACCAACAGGACGGTACCGTCATAATCTCCCAGCAATTCCTGCAGCAAATCAAGGGTTTCGACATCCAGGTCGTTTGTCGGTTCGTCCAGAACCAATAAATTCGAACTGCGCGCCATGATCATTGCCAAAATCAACCGGGCCTTTTCGCCGCCAGAGAGCGAGCGGACAGGCGCGCGGGCCTGGGCGTCGGAAAACAGAAATTCCTTGAGGTAGCCAACCACATGGCGCGGGGCGCCGCGCACCATCACCTGGTCGCCCTTTCCTGACACGCCCAACGCCGCATCGCCGGTCAGGGTCTCCCACAAGCTTGCATCCGGGTTGACCGCCGAACGGTTCTGGTCAAACACTGCGATTTCCAGCCCGGTGCCAAGTTTAACCTGCCCGCTGTCAACCGGCTCCTGACCGATAAGCATGTTGAGCAAGGTCGTCTTGCCCGCGCCATTCGGCCCGACGAAGGCCACGCGGTCGCCGCGCTGGATCGTCATCGAAAAGTCCCGCAGGATTACCTTGTCGCCATACGATTTTTCTATGTTTTTTGCATCCACAACCTTGCGGCCCGACTTTGGCCCCGCATCCAACGCCATGGCGGCACTTCCCTGGCGCTGTATCGCCTCGGCCCGTTCTGCGCGCATGGAGCGCAATGCCCGCAAACGGCCCTGATTGCGTTTGCGCCGGGCCGAAATGCCTTCCACGGCCCAGCGCGACTCGGCCTTGATCTTGCGGTCCAGCTTGTGGCGGGCGGTGTCTTCTTCGTCCCAGATCTTGTCACGCCACGCTTCAAAATCGGCGAAATTCTGGTTCTGCCGGCGCAGTTTTCCGCGATCGAGCCATAGGGTTGCGCGGGTCAGGGCACGTAAAAAGGCGCGGTCGTGGCTGATCAGGACAAACCCGGCGCGGGTCTGCAACAAACGTTGCTCAAGCCAGGTAATCGCTTGAATATCCAAGTGGTTTGTTGGCTCGTCCAGCAGCATCAGCCCCGGCTCCTCGGCCAACAGACGGGCCAGGGCTGCGCGGCGACGCTCGCCCCCCGAAGCCGATGCCACCGCCGCGTCCGGGTCAAACCCCAACCCCTCGGCAGCCTGGGCCACCAGATAATCCTGCCCGGGTTCAAGCGCGGCGGTGGCAAAATCGCCTAACGTGGCAAAGTCGCCCATCTCAGGATGTTGTTCCATATAGGCCACCTGAACGCCCGGCGTCAGCACCCGATTGCCCCGGTCGGCTTCGACCAACCCGGCCATCACCTTCATCAGCGTCGATTTGCCCGAGCCGTTGCGCCCCACCAGCGCCAGCCGGTCGCCGGGCTGCACCACAAGGTCCAACGCGTGAAACAGCGGGTTTCCCCCAAAGGTGAGGGAAATATCGGAAAGCTGCAGAAGCGGGTTTCGGGCCATGGGCGGGAGGTATGGGAGTTGCGCACAAAGGTCAACGCAGCACGGGGTGTTTCGGGAAAAATCGCTGGTTCACCGTGGCGCAAAAGGTTTGGCCACAGGGCATCGTCACCGATCTGGTGCAACCCGCCGGTCGCGTGCCGCCGCGCGCAAAGCCTGGGCGCGCAGTCGCGGTACGGCGGCCACCTCCAGCCCGGTGAAGACATGCAACGTGCCAAGATCACGGTCGATCACCGCGTGGTCTGACACCCAGCCCCCCATCGCCAGGTAGGTGCGCAGCAACGGCGGCACCGCGCGCAACGAGGGTTTCGCCGCCATGTCATTGCTGAAATGGAACACCTCCGCCGCCTTTGCCCCTGGCGCCCAGCGCGACGGAGCCTTGAAGCGTTTGTGCAACATGGCAAATCCAGCCAGATGCGCGCTTGGGTCCGTGCCCTCAAAGGACGAACTGCCAAACATCATTTCAATGCCATTGCCGTCGACAAATCGGGTCATCATCGCCCAGGCAACCCGTAGGATTTCCGGGTCCCGCAGCCCCGGACGGATACAGAAACGGCCCATTTCGACCATGCGTCCCGGATAGGCTGCGAGCCTGGACAGATCGTAAAACTGTGCTGCGTAGGCATTGGAAATCTCGCCGCCATCGGTCAAAGCCAGCAACCGATAGGCGGCGACCAGCGTGCCGTCGGGCGCCTCAATCAATACATGGGAACACATCGCGTCAAAACGGTCTTCGTCGATGCCTTCGCGGTCGGGATCAATAAAGGCGCGATAACGCAGCGCCTGGGCAGCACGCATGTCGCCCTTCGCCCGCGACAGGCGGGCCGTATATTTTCCCTTTTGAAAGACGTCCTCTTTCACCGCCACTTTCCTCGCATATGCTCACGTCGCTTTGACTGGGCATTTTGGCCGGAGTATGAAACATTCCCCCGATCATGACCATAACACTCCGGGGCCAGAGATGAACAAAACCACCAAAACCGAGGCACAATGGCGCGCCGAATTGTCCGATCTTACCTTTCGTGTCACCCGGCAAGGGGCAACCGAGCGGCCGTTTTCCCATCCGGGTTTTCCAAACGTGGCCGGGCGTTTTTTCTGCACCTGTTGTGGCGCCGAGCTTTTCGGGCAGGAAAGCAAGTTTGACTCCGGCTGCGGCTGGCCCTCGTTCAGCGCGCCCGCCAATGGCGACAACATCGAGGAACGCGCCGATAACAGCCTTGGCATGGCACGCACAGAGGTTGTTTGCCAACAATGCGGCGCGCATCTGGGGCATGTTTTCAACGATGGCCCCGCACCAACCGGCCTGCGCTATTGCATCAACGGCGTGGCGCTGGATTTCAAAGCCGACGAATAACCCGTCTGATCAGAGCAAGCTGGAAGCGTCGATCCGGCCAAAGCTGCCAAACAATTGCTTGAGGAAGCTGATGCCTTTGACATTGCCCTCGGTCACGCGACGCGAAAGCACCACAACCCGACCCTGTTCGAGGCCAAAATGCTCGATGTTTTCAACAATGCCCTTTTCGTTGAAGCTGATCGCCACAACCTGGCGGTCAACCTCTTCGGCTTCTTTCATACCAATCTGGCGAAACTGGCTTTGGCTATAATACCAGGCAGAATCAGTCAGCAATCCGGACGTTCCCGGCGCGCCAATCGACGCTTTCAGCGTGTCACGCGTGTCAACGCCAACAAGAATACCATCCAGTTGCGTTTGTGGCGGAATATAGCCGTGGTTGCGGTAGGTTGCACTACAGGCCGTCAGGGTCAACACCACCACAACCCCTGCCAGCAGCCTGACCAAATGGCGAATACCCATCAACGTGCCCTCTTGCCTATTATTGCTCTTGCCCCTATCGGCATAGAGAAGGATAGCGCACCGTTCAAGAAATGAAAACAGCCATGCCACATTCCGACGCCCCCCCTTTCATCCACATTTTGCCGGTCGATGCCCTGAAACGGGCCAGCGCGCGCGAAATTTCGCTGGTCCCCGATGCCGATGCCATGGCCCGCCTACGCGAGGCGCTGGGATTGCTGGGCCTGCGCAAAGTGTCGCTGCGTGGCACCCTGACCCCCGAAGGCAAACGCGACTGGCACCTTGACGCAGTGTTGGGCGCGACGGTGGTTCAACCCTGTGTGGTAACTCTGGCCCCGGTCACCACCCGCATTGACGAGCCGGTCGAGCGCATCTGGCGCGCCGCGCCGCCCCGCTGGCGGGCTGAACAGGTTGAACATGCCGCACGTGACGAGGTCGAAATCCCCGAAGATGTCAGCGAAGAGGCGCTGGGGCGCGAAATCGACCTTGGCGCCGTTCTGAGCGAAGCGCTTGCGCTTGCCCTGCCCCCCTGGCCGCGCGCCGAAGGGGCGGCGTTGGGCGAAGCGGTCTATACTGCCCCGGGCGCCACGCCGATGCGCGATGAAGACGCCCGCCCATTTGCCGGGCTTTCCGCGCTGCGCGATACACTCCACAGGGATGACTCCGAGCCGGAAACGGACTGAACCCAAGCACGCACGGCCCGGCGCGGCAAAAAGGCAAGAAAATCGCTTGCAAATACACAAATTCACACTATTTTCCCGGCCTTCTGATCAAGAGGGGTTGGACATGGCGCGCGCCTTGGCGTAAGAGCGGTCCAAATCCTGAAACCGACCGGGCAAAGCTGCCCCCGAACGCAAAGGTTGAGACATGGCTGTCCAACAGAATAAAGTATCCAAATCGCGCCGCAATAACCGGCGCGCGCATGACGCACTCGTGGCGGCCAATCCGCAGGAGTGCTCCAATTGCGGCGAGACCAAGCGTCCACATCACGTCTGCCCGTCTTGTGGCCACTATGATGACCGCGAAGTGGTGTCGATGATTGATGACGCGTTGTTTGACGACGAGGATGCGGCGTAAGCCGTATTTTTTCATGTCGCAGGTGCCCGACCAGTCTGATACCCTCGCCTGAAGGGACGGACCAATATGCAAAACGGCACAGAAGATCGCGCAAATACCCGCATAATCATTTCGGTTGACGCCATGGGCGGTGATCGTGGGCCCGGCACAATTGTGTCGGGTCTTCAATTGGTTGCGGCCCAGGATCCGACGCTCGACTTTATTTTGCACGGCCCCGAGGCCGAATTGACGCCGCTGGTCGCCCGCCATAAGGGACTTGCGGGCCGGGTAGAGATTCGCCACGCCGAAGAAGTCGTCTCGATGGAGGACAAGCCCAGCCAGGTAATGCGCAAGGGGCAGAAAACCTCAATGTGGTCAACCATCGAGGCGGTCAAGCTTCATGAGGCCGAGGTCGCGGTTTCCTGCGGCAATACCGGTGCGTTGATGGCGGTGGCGATGATCCGCCTGCGCAAGCTGAAGGGCGTTAATCGCCCCGCCATCGCCTGTCTGTGGCCATCGCGTAACAAGGGCGGTTTCAGCATCATGCGCGATGTCGGTGCTGACATCCGCGCCGATGAATGCGATCTGACCCAATACGCGCTGATGGGCGCCTCTTATGCGCGCAACGGTTTGGGGCTGGCACGGCCGCGAATCGGCCTGCTGAATGTCGGCACCGAGGAACACAAAGGCCGCCCAGAGTTGAAAGCCGCCCATGAATTGATCACCAAAGCCGCCGGCGAGGCCGATTTTGAATTCCTTGGTTTCGTCGAGGGCGGCGATATCCCCTCGGCCCGTTGTGACGTCATCGTCACCGATGGTTTCACCGGCAATGTGGCGTTGAAGACCGGCGAAGGCACGGCATCCATTATCGGCGATTTCCTGCGCGAGGCGTTCAAGGCCACCCCGCTTAGTCGCATCGCCGCGCTGCTGGCGCTAACCTCGCTCAAACGCCTGAACAAACGAATCGACCCGCGCCGGGTCAATGGCGGGGTGTTTCTTGGCCTGAACGGCACGGTGATCAAAAGCCACGGATCGGCCGATGCAACCGGGGTGGCGGCCGCGGTGAAACTGGCCGCCGACCTGGCCCATTCCGGCTTTAGCGAACGCCTGGCCGCACGGGTGGCACATGCACCAATGCCGGGCATGGCGGCAGAAACCGACCAGGGGGAAAACACAAGATGACACGACGGGCGGTTATTCGGGGTGTAGGCCATTATCTACCAGAACGCATTGTTCCCAATAGTTATTTTGAGAATATCGTCGAAACCTCGGATGAATGGATCCGCACGCGTTCCGGCATTTCCCAGCGTCATTTCGCCGCCGAAGATGAAACCACCTCAACCCTGGCCACCCATGCCGCGCGCGCCGCGCTCAAGGATGCGGGCATGCAGGTCGCAGATATCGACGCGATCATCGTTGCAACCACTACGCCGGACCTCACCTTCCCCGCCACCGCCACGATCGTGCAGCGCGAGCTGGGCATGTATCATGGCTTTGCTTTTGACGTGCAGGCCGTCTGTGCCGGGTTTGTGTTTGCCCTGACCAACGCCAACGCCCTGATCATCGCCGGTCAGGCCGAGCGTATATTGGTGATCGGCGCCGAGACCTTCTCGCGTCTCTTGGACATGAGTGACCGCTCGACCTGTGTGCTGTTTGGGGACGGCGCCGGGGCTATGGTGATTGAGGCGCGCGCCCAGGCTGGCACCAATGCCGACCGGGGCATTCTGGCCGCTGACCTGAACAGCGACGGGCGTGACCGCGAGATGCTTTATGTGGACGGCGGCCCCTCGACCACCGGCACCACCGGAGTGGTAAAAATGCTGGGAAATCAACTGTTTCGCAAGGCGGTTGAGCGGCTCACCGAAACTGCGCATCATGCGCTTGGCAAAGTTGGCCTGTCCGATAACGACATCGACTGGATCGTGCCACACCAGGCCAATATTCGCATTATCCAAGGCACAGCCAAACGCATGGGCGTGCCGATGGAACGGGTGATTGTCACCGTTCAGGACCATGGCAACACTTCGGCCGCGTCGATTCCCCTGGCCATGTCGGTGGCCAAACAGCAGGGCAAGATCAAGCAAGGCGACCTTATTGTCACCGAAGCCATTGGCGGCGGCCTTTCCTGGGGTTCGGTCGTGCTACGCTGGTAACGGTTTCGCCACATTCATTGCAATTCGCAAGCCATTGTTATTGACTCGGAAAATCAATTCTCCTTATGGTACATAAACCTTTGGGGGGATTTGAAGATGAGTGGCAACACATTAACCCGTATGGACCTGGGCGAAGCGGTTTTTCGCGAGGTCGGACTATCGCGCAATGAAAGCGCGCAATTGGTCGAAAGCGTTCTGCAACACATGTCCGATGCGCTAGTCGGCGGTGAATCGGTAAAGATTTCATCCTTTGGCACGTTTTCGGTGCGCGACAAGAACGCCCGCGTCGGCCGCAATCCGAAAACCGGCGAAGAAGTGCCGATCTTGCCGCGCCGGGTTTTGACGTTTCGGCCCTCACATCTGATGAAAGAACGTGTCGTCAAAGGCAACAAGGGCTGAACCCGGCTGCCGGACGTACGCGGCCTCATCAACCACCAGTGACAGGCAGATGACATGACCAACAAGTCCC
>CAYSBG010000015.1:691-13298 GCA_964429125.1 uncultured Aliiroseovarius sp. | reverse complement strand
GCAGGGTCTGCGCGATGGCGGCCATGGCCATCTGGACATGCACCTTGGCACGCCCGAAATAGCGGGCGCGGTGCAGGCCGAAGCGGCGTTTCATCGTGCGAGAGCATTGTTCGACCCGGACGCGCCGCCGTCTCGACCAGCGGCGCGTCGATGATCGCGCCTCGACCGCCCGCAGCTTCAGGCCATGCGCCTCGATCAGGCGGGATCCCTCAGCGCAGCGCGAAACCGGCAATGGGGGTCTCTTCGGGCACCGACCCAGGCAGATCGAGACCCAAAACAAAATGAAATCGAGCCGGGGGCGCTCAGCCCGTGCCATTGGCCCACCATATGCCCTCGAAACATTCGGGACATCTCTACCATAATGACAAGATGCCGGGAATCCCTGATTATGCAGAGGTTTTGTACGAGATTTCCGCCGAATCAGCAGAATTCGACCTGAAAGTTCTCGGGGCTTTCTGCAAGCTCCTGCACAAAGCCCTGTAAATTAGTCGTATTTTAAGAGTGTTTCTGGCGACCCCGGCAGGATTCGAACCTGCAACCTGCCCCTTAGGAGGGGGCTGCTCTATCCAGTTGAGCCACGGGGCCTTTGACAGCGCTGATAGGCGAAAAGAATGCGTCTTGTCCATAGGTGGCCGGAGCTGCGCAAAACGATTGCCCCGGCGCCGCATCGAGGCAAAGCATTGACTTCGCGCGGAGCGAGCTTTCTAAACCTATTATCCACAGGAGGGAAACAATGAGCAACGGGTTAACCGCCGCCGAAGCGATGGTGCACATGTTGGAGGCGCAGGGGGTCCGGCATGTTTTCGGCCTGTGTGGCGATACCACCCTTCCACTTTACGACGCGCTGCACCGATTGGACCACTCCATCACCCATATTCTGACCCGCGACGAACGTTCCGCCGCCTATATGGCCGACGCCTATGCGCGGGTAACCGGGCGGGTCGGTGTTTGCGAGGGGCCTTCGGGTGCCGGGGCGACTTATATTTTGCCCGGTTTGATCGAAGCGTCGGAAAGCTCTTACGCGGTATTGGCGTTAACGTCCGATGTGTCCGTGGCCGCAGCGGGAAAATACCCACTGACCGAGGTTGACCAGGAGGCGCTGATGCGTCCGTTGACCAAGTGGAACGCGGTGGTGCGTCGGGGAGATCACCTGCCGCGCATGGTGCGCGCCGCGTTTCGCGCCATGACCACCGGATGCCCCGGCGCCGCACATCTGGCGTTACCCTTTGACGTGCTTGGCGAGCCTGTGAACCCGGAGGACATCTGGGCCGATCCGGCAACCGCCACTTTTCCCGCATATCGCCAGGGACCCGCGCCCGGTGCTGCCGAGGCCGCAATTGACGCCATCTTGTCGGCGAAGAACCCGCTGATTGTTGCCGGGGGCGGCGTTGTCATCGCCGGGGCCGAATCAGAACTGACCCGGCTTGCCGCACGGCTGGATATTCCCGTTGCCACCTCGATCAGCGGTCAGGGCGCATTGGCGGAAACCGGCCCGCAAGCGGTTGGCGTTGTTGGTTCCAACGGCGGTACGCCCGAAACATGGCAGATGATGACCAGCGCCGATCTGGTGGTGTTCATGGGCGTGCGCGCAGGCTCGACCACCACTGCCCGCTGGGAGGCACCGGGGCCGAAAACCCGGATCGTGCATTTCGACGTTAACCCCATGGTGCCCGGAACGAATTATCAGACCGAAGTGGCTGTCGTCGGGGATCTGCGGCTGGCATTGGCCGAGGTCAATGCCGTTCTGGATGCCCGCGATCAAGGCGCAAACAGCTTTGGCGGCGCGGCTGCCGTGGCCGCTTTGAAACAGCGCAAGTTCGCGGAATTTGACGCCCGCGCCACCAGTGACCAATTCCCCATTCGCCCGGAACGGATCATCAAAACCCTGACCGGGCTTTTGCCAGCGGACGCAACCATTGTTTCGGACCCAGGCACCTCTTGCCCCTATATCTCGGCCTATTATCCGTTGCCCATGGCCGGGCGGCGGTTCCTTACCAACCGCGCCCATGGCGGTTTGGGCTGGTCGCTGTCGGCAGCACTTGGGGCATGGGTTGGCAGGCCTGAGAGCAAGGTGGTGGCGATCATGGGGGACGGATCCTTCGGCTTTACCGTGGGCGAGCTTGAAACCGTAACCCGCCTGAATGCACCAATTACTTTCATTGTTCTGGCCAATCAGGCTTTTGGCTGGATCAAGGCAAGCCAGAAAGAAGGCTATGGCGGCCGGTATCACAATGTAGATATATCGCCAACGCGGCATGCGGATATTGCTGCGGCTTACGGGCTGAAAACCTGGCGTGTCGAGGATCCTGGAGAGCTAAAAAAGGCTCTAACCAGTGCTTTAGAGACTGATGGACCAAGCCTGGTCGAGGTTATCACTCAGCCTTTGGAGCAGGCGGATGTCCCGGTTAGCCGATGGATGGGCTAGGGCGTTTTGAGCCAAACAAAGACCCTAGCCGCTCCAGGGCCCAAAGCCAAACTGCATGTAATCCCGCTGATAGGCTGATTTTACCGCCTTCTCCACAGCATCGTCGTATATATCGCCAAGGGTAAACGGCGCGTCCGGGGGTGCGGCAGGAAGTGGGGCGGCGTTCAGCCCGACTTCATTCGTCAGCATCTCGAGGCCTTCTGCAAGGCGGTCTTCCCGCAGGATATGGTCCGGAAGCAGGAAGTTCCCAAACCCTTGAATGACCTTAGCTTGAGACGCCCACGCCCCATCCACCCGAATGGAGGTTTGCCCGTTCAAATTGCCCTGAACCCAGCCGGCAAAGGCCAGAAAGGCAGCGCGATGTGCATCCTTGTCATAGGCTTCCCCAGGTTGCGGCAATGGCAGTTTGTAGACCTTGCGCAGCGCCCGGCGAATTTCCGAATAGACTTGCGGACCGTCCCCCAGGAAATGGCGGCAAAAAGTGCGGTGCAGGCGGGCCACGGGATGGCTCAGAACGGTAAAGGAGCGATGACCCGGATGGGCCCTTTTCCAATGGCGCAGGGTTTTCTGGGTGAACCCATCTATCAGCTTTCCAGGCTCGGTTGCTTCCAAACGCGCCAACCAGGTACGCAGACGCGCGCCCTCGCCACCAGGAATTGGCAAGAACAAAAGCGGTGCTTTGTCGCCCGCAATATAGGTTGGCACCACAGGCCCGCGCCGTGGCTCAAAATTTGGCAGGCGGCCCAGGTCGTAATGGTCAATACCCGCCAAAGCCGTTTCCATCTGCGCGTAGTTCGTTACCTTGTCGGCCAAAGCCTGCGGGTTTTGCTTTTTGGTCTTGCCCGAGAACGCCTTGAGTTGCGAATCTTCGCCAAGAAATCGCGCCAGGCCATTGATCACATCAAGATTCTGGATGTCCTCATAGTCGATATAAAACGCTGTTTGGCCGGACACCTGCAGGGCACGCAGGATTTTCTCCTGAAAGGCTTTGCGGGCCAAAAGCATTTTCTCAAACGCCTCTGGCTCAAACCGAACCTTGGCGGTGCGCACATTTTTCATATCGCCCAAGCGCCATTGGTTGGTCTCGCGGGCGATGGCATGAGAAACATAACTCTCGACCACATTTCGGGTCAGGACAATCTTGGCGCAACGCCGATCGTTCATGACCATATCGAAAACCCGCGGGTCGTGGTCGTGAAAATAGCGAAACCCGGGGATGCCGGCGGTATTGGCTTTCATCACTTGAAAAAGCCGCTGCGGATCGGCGTCACGCGCCGCCTGGCTCACGCCGAACAGATCCTTGTGCTTGGGATCAACGATGAAATGCGGGTTAAACGCCTCGCCATAGCATTTAAGCCCGGGAAATGCATCCAGGTTGCTTTCAAGAAAATTGCTGCCCGTGCGCATCTCCGCAAGGATTACAAAACAGTCAAAAGGGCGTTCCATGCGAGGCTCACTTTACGAGATAAGGGCGACCTGTTTCAGGCCGGTTCTGGACCGCCGCAACACCAGTCGGAAAATCGCCCATGAGATGTGGATGCATTCCCTGGTTTTTCAAATTCTGCAGGAATTGGCCAAATCCATCCAGGGGAACCATATGCGGGGCGGCTGTCAGGCGATGCGCCGAACGCGCGCCGATTTCGTCAATGATCGTTTGCAGCGGCTCCATCGGTGCTTCGACAAAATCTGCCATGGTCCAAACCCGAACCCGGGCCTTGGCTTGGGGGGAACGCAGGATGCCGAGAAATTCGCTTTCGATTTTCTGCAAACGCGCAGCTTCTTTGCGAATGATTGAGAAATCCTTGTTGGAATGGAACAGCGGTACCGCCCACGCCCCGGAAATAACCGAAATCTGTGCGTTTGGGTCAGTGGCCATGAACCAATTATTGTCCTGATTGTCGTTCGGTCCAAACTGAAAACACTGCCGTTCGCCACGCGTATTCCAGATCAGGTTGGTAAAAAACGCCCTAGCGTTATAATCGCGAATAGCAGCGGCATCGGTTATTGCGCCCGAAAAAACCTCGGCGCCATTAGAGAACCCGACCCGCTCGGGATCAAAAAGATGTCCATGCACCCGTGCGCCAACGACCCGGCCCAGCCAGGGTTCAAAATCCTCAAACAGCTCGGCGAAGCCTTGGAAAACCGAATATTGCGCGCTGGTCTTGCCATTTTCCCAGTTGCTGTTGGGAAAACGGCTTTGCATATACAGGCCAGGGCGGCCCTTGGTGCGCCGCTCCACCGCTTTTGAGAAAATACGATCAATTTTACCGGGGTTAGGCTCGGCCCCGGTCATGATATTGGCCGCATCTGACAGAAACCCCGTATACAGCTTGTCGGCAAAGGGCCAGATCTTGCGCGCGACAAAGCAGTCAGAACGGCGCAATAGTTGCATATGATCATCATAGAAAATATGCGGTTTTCCTTGAAAGTCAAACTTTGACAGAGTCAGCGAGCGGCTCTCGATATTGTCGGAATATAACCGCACCATGGTTTGAAAATAGCTCTCATCAGGTATCCAGACTTTGCGGAAATATTTGACATAATCCGCACGATCAGGATCATTGAATATCGCCGTCAGGGTCTGGCGCGTCAGGCACCACCATTGACTGCCCATATGCGGCACAAGACCTGGCGGGATGCGGCGCTTGAACTTAACTTTGCGTTGCAGGTTCACATATCCATCAAACAGCCGCCGGTGGCGTTTCCAGGAAAACGGAAACCGCAGGGTGAAACGTTCGCTGTCCAGGCCGCCAACCGTCCAGGGCACATCTTCGGTGGTTACGCTTTCGATGAAATCGGTTAACGGGCGCTCTTCCAGATAGGTAATCAGTTCCTCGACCGGCCGGAGCGGCAGGCAAGAGCCGGAAGAAAGGTAAACATGGCGCACATCGGGGAATTTTTTCAGCATAAGCTGCGTGGCGGTGATTGACGCCTCGACCAGAGACCAGCGACCCCATTCACAGCGATGGCGGGTGGAAAACAGGATGTTATCCAGATCTGAAAGGCTGTTGACAAACGCCGAATACTCCGCCCGCGCCACGCGTTTATCAACGTGAATGACCACCGGACATCCCCTGCGCGACCAATGACGCGCCACCTCTTCGGCGCGGTTCAGCGCCTCGTGGACCAGCATGACAAACCCGACACTCATGCCCAGTTCCCTTTGGACATCAGGCCGAGAATCTCCAACTGGCGCCAGTTGATGTATTTCTCGCTCCACTTGCACCACAGGTCCGATTCCTGTTTGATTCGCGCCTCATAAGCCTTGTATTCATGGCTATTGGCATAGTGCTGGCGACGTTTCATCTCCTCTTTGGCCTTGACGCCAAAGGTGTCGAGAAACTTGGCATGCAGCAGGCAACCCGAGGCTTTTTCGCCCCCCCATTCGTCATAAACAAGGTTCAGGCCGCGCGGCAGGAGCATGTGGGTCGAACTGACAAAGGTGAAGTGTTTGTCCCATTTCACCAGAGGGATCTTGTTCAGTGCCGGGCTTCGCTCGGGCTTGTCGGGAAAAAAGGCGCGGGTGCGCGGCCCGCCCTGTATCCACAGATTGCCAAACTCGTGGTTCTTTTGAATCATGTAATTGCCGCTGTCAAACCAGCTGGCAATCTCAAACGGGTTCTGCCCTTCGCGGTAGGGTTGCGCGTCAAGCGGGCCCTTGGGGTACATATCCAGCAACATCGCGCCAAACGAACGGATTGACGACGCATCAAGCCAGTCTGTCAACGCACGCAGGGGCCGGGTATCGCAAAATGGATAGACCAGAAACTCGTCCGGATCGACCACAAGGCACCAATGCCCATGGGCGTATTTGCGTTGCAGCCAGTTGAGCCAATCAACCCCGAAACGCGCGCGTTTATAGCTGTGATTGGTCGTCCACAGCGAAACATCGCCTTGTTCGCGCAGGTATTCCGCAGAGCCATCATCCGATCCGTTATCAACGATCAGAAAATGCTCCACCCCCAAATTTCGATAATAGCGCAGGAAATATGGCAGGCGCACACGTTCGTTGCGAAGCGTGGAAAAGACCAGGATATCGTTTGATTGGATTTTGTTGGTCCGGTTTTTGACCGACGCCAGTTCACGCCGTTTGCGTAGCGCACGGATGCGCCAGCGTTTGCGTTGCAGCCGCAACTGATAAGAGCTTACTGCACCCATCTTATCCCTTTCGGCAAACGCCCGTGCAGGACCTGCCTATCACGACACCCTTAAGACCCGGTTGAAATGTGCCTCCCAAGTGGGAAGTCCGGGCCCGTGTTCTTGTGCGAACATTGTGGATTGCCTTGCCTCTGTTTCTGCTGACATAGCCTGTATTGTTTTGCGCCAAGAATACATATCCACAGGACTCGCGTAAATGGGTATATTACCCAGAACTTCATGGATTACCGGCAGATCACTGGCCAGAACTGGCGTGCCCAGCGCATGCGCTTCGCACGGCGGCAGGCCAAAGCCTTCGGCAATGCTGGGAAACAACAGCGCCCGCGCACCTTGCACAAGCGCCGCCATGGCGCCGTCACCCAGATTATTCAGCTCGACCACACCTGCAGGGTGTCTATCCAGTCGGGCGAAAACAGCGTCATTGTTCCAGCCCCTTTTGCCGATAATAAACAAGGTTGGCGGTGCTGTCTCTTTGGCCATTTCCGCCCAGATATCCAGCAACAAGGCATGGTTTTTGCGCGGCTCGATCGTTCCAAGCGCAACAAAATAGGGCTGGGCAAGGTCCAGTCCCGGGGGCAGGGCTTTCGGATCCGGCACAGGCACATCAATGCCCAGATGCGCCACGATCCCCCTTGGTACACGCCCCCAATTGGAAAAATAGCGCTCTGCCGCCTGGGCACTGGCTTCGGAATTGTAGATCACCAGATCAGCCCCCGTAGAAACCGCGCGCATCCGCCGCTCAAATACCTCAACGGTGCCGGGGCGTTGAAACCCAGGGTACTCCAGCGGGATCATATCATGGACAAGCACATGCGCGCGACCATTGGCGCCATGAATCGCGTTAAACATGGTGTCGGTCAGATTAGTGTGCCCGACATTTAGCCAGATCGCCCCCTTGGGCAAATGGCGCGCCAACATTGGCGCCAGATTACGGCGTCCGGTGCGGGCAATTGCCAAGCGCCTGAGGTCGCTTTCCGCACGCCGACGCATTGGGGTAGTTCGGTGGGTCAGGCGTGACAGAAGGTCCGGGGCACCCCATGCGATCTGTCCGTTCAAACGTGCCTGCACAGCTTTGACGCCCTGATCGTCCAGAAGGACAAACCCCAATGCGGTACGCACCAGACCAAACAGCGGGTCTGGCAGCAACGTCAAGCGAGCCAGATATGCGGCCTCTACCCGGTCAACGCCTGTCATTGCCCCATGACCCACCCGCGACATTAGCCGCGTCAGGTCCAGCAGGCGCGCAGGCACAGCCATTATCGCGCCTTCAAAAACAGGTTATTCGGCTGCTTTGGAATGCTCGGTCACCGTGTGCAGATAGTCGGAAAGCTCGTCCCGCAGGTCTGGACGGGCCAGCGCAAAAGACACCGTTGCCTGCAAAAACCCGGCTTTGGAACCGCAGTCAAACCGCTGACCGTCAAAACGGTAGCCAAACACATCGCGGCCCTCTTCAATTTCCCGGGCGATGGCATCGGTCAACTGGATCTCACCGCCAGCGCCACCTTTGATCTTGCTCAGGTTCTGCAGGACCTTCGGGCTAAGGATATAACGGCCAATCACCGCGAGGCTGGAAGGCGCTTTATCCGGTTCGGGTTTTTCAACCAAACCGTTGACATGGACGATCTTGCCCATGTCCTGATCAACATTAAGCATCCCGTAAAGGCTGGACTGGTCCGGCGCCACCTCCATCGCCGCAACCATCGAGCCGCCGGTTTCCTGGTAGGATTCAACCATCTGCTTCAGGCAGGGTTTGTCAGCGGCAATCACATCGTCCGGCAGGATCACGGCAAACGGCTCATTGGCGATCAGGCGGCGCGCGCACCAAACTGCATGGCCCAGGCCAAGCGCCTTGTGTTGGCGGATATAGGCGATCGCGCCACTATCCATATTGGTGCCTTTCAGCGTATTCAAAAGCTCGGTCTTGCCCTTTTTACGCAATTCCTGCTCCAAAACAGGGGCATTGTCGAAATAATCCTCAAGCGCGCCCTTGCCGCGCGAGGTTACAAAGATGAACTCCTTGATGCCCGCCGCCCGGGCTTCGTCAATCGCGTATTGGATCAATGGCCGGTCAACAAGCGTCATGATTTCCTTGGGGATCGACTTTGTCGCCGGCAAGAAACGCGTACCCAACCCGGCAACGGGGAAAATTGCCTTGGTAACTTTGGTTCTCATACTGCTACCTCTACTTATTTCGCTGGGTTTAAGTGTTACTGAAATTCGGATTTCAGTACATTTTCCCGCTTTTTGGTTTCATTTTTCTTAACGCTACTCTTTTTGAATTTCGTCGTCACTCCGAATAGGGGAAAATTCCGGCCGTTGACGCAACCGGGCAACATTACCCCATTCCCGAGAAACTCTACCGGTGAAAGATGTCCAGTTTATGGCTTTATCGGTACGATTTGCGCGCCCGAACAGCCCGCCCTTTTGCAGCCAATAGCCATGCTGGAGAAACCTGACGGTGTGGAAAAGTGCGGTGGGGCTAAAGCGAAACACGGTAGTGACGTCTCCTTTCGCCAGGCTTTTCAACGCTTGCCTATGCAAGCGACGCCGGTTCCATGTCCGCCCGGCAAAGTACACAGCTTCATGCGTAGCCCCCTTGCGCTGAAACGAAAGGAGTGGATTTTCACTTTCAGGGATTGGCGCAAGGGGGGCAATCTGGCGTTTGCGACCGTCCTCTATCCCTGCTTCAAAGCCCACCATCAGGCGCGCAACATCGCGCGGCTCCAATCCGCCACTGACCATATGCCGCAGCAGGCGTTTGCGCTGTTCGGCACGCAAACGACCCAGTGCCTCGGCATGGCGCGCCTTGGGGGCATGCTTGCGAAGGAAAAGCGCGCTGGATGCACCGATTTCAAACAGCGAATGTGGCGTACGATCGGCCCCGCGCCGATCCGAAGCCGCATAGCCATGATGCACTTGGGCCAGTGGAACCACGGCGACATGTTTGGCACATTTGTGCAGGCGCATGTTCAGGTCGGTTTCATCGTGAAAAAACCGAAAAACAGGGTCTAACCCGCCCATTAGAGCCACTTGTTTACGCCGGAATGCGCAATTCGTCCCCATGGTTTTAGGCGCATGACCGGGCCTGGCGGGAAGGATCCCCGGCGCGTCCCCGGCAAAGCGTACCGCGACTTCCTCGCCCAGCGTGCTGACCATGGCTGCGCGAAATTGAAACGAAATTCCATTGCGACCGCGCACATACCCCCCGGCGCCGACCACATCAGGATCGGCAAAAGCCGCGCTCATGTGATCAAGCCAAGAAGGCTCGGCCACAGCATCGTCATCAATGAAAGCGATAATCTCGCCTGCTGCAACCGCGATGCCAGCATTGCGCGCAGCCGAAATGTTGGCCAGGTCGAATGCAACGATCTTGATTCGGTCGCGCCAGCCCATGTCGACAATTTGCCGGATACCATCGGGATCAGCAACGACGATGATCTCGAACGCTGGATAGTAAAGCTGTTCCAATCCGATCAGACAGCGCCGCAACAGGCCGGGGCGGCCCCGACTGACAACAATGACGCTGAACTGTGGCGGATTCGGATGCATCAGGCAGGTTTCAGCTCCACCCCCGGCGAGGTGGCAATAAAAAACGGGTTTTCGTAGTTCGGCTTGCCGTAGGTCAGCGGCGTATGATCATCAAAACGCACGACCTTGCCGCCGGCACCGCGCAAAACGGCATGCCCGGCCGCCGTGTCCCACTCCATGGTGCGACCCAGGCGCGGGTAAAAATCAGCCTCGCCAGTAGCAATCAGGCAAAATTTCATTGAAGAACCGGCGGCCTTCATGTCGGCAACGCTGTATTTACCGATATATTCGTCAGTCGCCTGGTCCCGGTGCGATTTGGAAGCAACAACCAGAAGCGCGGAATTATCCGGGGTTGAAACACCAATCGGAGTGCTCTTGCCCGGCGCTGCATTTTCAAACGGTCCCTGCTCCTCGACGCTCATCCCATCGGCGCGGGTGTAAAACATGCGCCCCTTGGCTGGCGCATAGACGACACCGCGAATGGGGGTGCCATCCACCACATAGGCGATGTTGACGGTAAAATCTCCGCGCCTGTGGATGAACTCCTTGGTGCCGTCCAGCGGATCGACGATGAGAAAGTTGCTGGCTTGCAACGCGTGGCTGTCGGACTGCTCTTCTGTGACCAATGTTGTATCCGGAAACGCAGCGCGCAGGCCCGCCGAAATGACCGCGTCTGCGGCCTCGTCGGCTTCGGTTACTGGGCTGTCATCAGATTTGGAACGCACGCCGAAATCATCACGCCCATACACATCCATGATTACCGCACCCGCTTCCAATGCGAGCCTGCGCATTTCGCCTTCCAGCCTGTCAAAGTCCATAAACCGCTCCTTTTTCGCCCCAGACACGGCTTTGTTGAATTATGCCGCTTTGTCTTTTATGATGTGCCGCTAAGGGAACAGCAAGATTTCCCTGCGAAAAAGAAGTGCAGGCATTAATTCGGGGTACCCGATGTTTCAGGTTCAAGTTCCAAAGTCGCGCCGTTCAGCAGCGCTTTCGACCGCCGAGGTGATTTATCATGCAACGGTGCGCAATTTGCGCAAGTCCCACAGCAACGCGCTGATCGGACTGTTTCTTAACGTGTTGCAAACCCTGATGCTGGTCGCCGTATTCTTTGTAATGTTTTCCGTGCTGGGCCTGCGTGGCAATGCCGTGCGGGGGGATTTTCTGCTGTATATCATGTCCGGAATTTTTCTGTATATCACCCATACCAAAACCATGGGCGCGATAGTCGGCTCCGAGGGTCCAGCTTCGCCAATGATGCAACATGCACCGATGTCGACGTTCGTTGCCATAACCTCGTCTGCATTAAGCGCCCTGTATATGCAGGTGCTTTCGGCAGCCATTGTGCTGTTTATTTACCATGTAGCTTACAAACCCCTGATAGTTTACCAGCCGGTGGGTGTGATCGGCATGCTGATCCTTGCATGGTTCTCCGGCATTGCAATTGGCATGATGTTCCTGGCGTTAAAGCCGTGGTTCCCGCAATTTACCAATGTTGCCTCGACCATCTATTCACGGGCCAACATGATCGCATCGGGCAAGATGTTTCTGGCAAACACGCTGCCATTTACCATGCTCAAGATGTTTGATTGGAACCCGTTGTTTCACATCATTGATCAGGCCCGTGGTTTTGCCTTTATCAATTACAACCCGCATTATTCATCCATCTCATACCCCTTGCAGGTTTCAGTCGTGCTTCTGATGATTGGGCTAATGGGGGAAAGTTATACGCGCAAACACGCTTCCCTTTCCTGGAGTGCCGGTAAATGATTAGACTTTTCGCATTTATGGTCTTTTTAATGCTGCCGGTTTCCGCTTTTGCCCAATAATTCCCCGCCCTGTATCAGGTCTCCGGGGGGCCCACAGGGCAGATCTCTGGCGTTCGAGTGTTGCTCGATGGACAATCGTTAAGTCACAACCCGCAGCGTCAGGTTAAGCCGCCCGCCTTCGCGCAACAGGGTGGAGGAACCAAACCGGATGCGATCAACCCCGTGGTAAGCAAGCCGCGCCTCCCCGCCGAGCAGCGCAACATCCCCGGAATTGAGCCAATGTGAACCGGTGGGGCCGCCGCGCGTTGTGCCACCAACCCTGAACAAGCCATCATCGCCCAACGAGATTGACAGGACTGGCTGGGATAAATCAGCCTCATCCCTATCCTGATGCAAGCCCATGCGCGCATCTTGGCCGTAAAAGTTTATCAGGCAGGCTTCAGGGACCCGAGTGGCGCCGGATATTTCGGTCCAGAGTTTCAATGCAATTGGTGGTATCGGCGGCCAATCCCGGCCCGACGGGTGGCGATCAATATATCGGTAGCCTTGCAAATCGGAAAACCAACCCCATGCCCCGGCGCTAGTCATGCGTACCGAAAACGGTCGCCCTCCGGGTGTTTTTGGCGAAAAAAGCGGGGCCGCACCTACAACTTTTCGCACCTGTTCGACCAACTCTCGCTGCGATGACTTGCTCAGATAGCCCTTGAAAATCCGTACGCCGCGAACC
>CAYSBG010000015.1:0-681 GCA_964429125.1 uncultured Aliiroseovarius sp. | reverse complement strand
TTGCCAAAACCCTTAAAATGTCTCGTTTTTTTGCCCGGCTTGCGCGTTTCAAGTGCTTGCGGCGGGCGAGCGCGCTACCTATATACGCCGAGAAGCCGGGCACAGCTATTCGTCCGGTGCTTAATCTGGGATCGGAGACCGATGCTTTCGGGGTCGGTTTCCTTAAACATCGCCGAAAGAGAGGAATTAGAGCATGGCAAAAGTCATTGGCATCGACCTTGGAACCACCAACTCATGTGTATCGATCATGGAAGGATCGAAGCCGCGGGTAATTGAAAACGCAGAGGGCGCACGCACGACCCCTTCGGTCGTCGCCTTCAAAGACGGAGAGCGCCTTGTCGGCATGCCCGCCAAACGCCAGGCCGTCACCAACCCTGACAACACCATTTTCGCGGTCAAGCGCCTGATCGGGCGCAACATCAACGATCCGGCTGTTGAAAAGGACAAGCACCTTGTCCCCTACAAAATTGTCGATGGCGGCAATGGCGATGCATGGGTTGAGGTGAATAGCGAGAAATATTCGCCTAGCCAGATCTCGGCCTTCATCCTGCAAAAGATGAAAGAAACCGCCGAGAGCTTCTTGGGCGAGGATGTGACGCAGGCGGTTATCACCGTCCCGGCTTATTTCAACGACGCCCAGCGCCAGGCCACCAAAGACGCCGGCAAGATCGCCGGCCTTGA
>CAYSBG010000014.1:0-13827 GCA_964429125.1 uncultured Aliiroseovarius sp. | reverse complement strand
TTCGATCTCGGCCGGGGTGCAAAATGTAAAGTCATCAAACACCAGGTGTTCGTACATGTCGTCGCTCATTACCCAGACATGGGGGTGGCGCATCAGCACGTCGGTCAGGCCCTTGAGTTGCGCGCGCGTGTAACCCGCGCCAGTTGGGTTCGAGGGCGAGTTGAAGATCAACCATTTGGTTTTCGGGGTGATCGCCGCTTCCAGCTGCTCGGGCGTCATGCGAAAGCCGGTTTCGATCCCGGCTTCGACCGGTACCGGGGTGCCGCCCGCCAGCAGCACCATGTCGGGATAGCTGACCCAATAGGGCGCGGGGATGATCACCTCGTCGCCGTCGTTCAGCGTTGCCATCAGCGCGTTGTAAAGAATCTGCTTGCCCCCTGTACCTACGCTGATCTGTTTGGGGGTATAGTCCAGCCCATTGTCGCGTTTGAACTTGCGCACGATCGCCGCTTTCAGCTCGGGCATGCCGTCAGGCGCGGTGTATTTGGTGCGCCCTGCGTCGATCGCTGCCTTTGCCGCCGCCTTGATGTGGTCGGGCGTGTCGAAATCCGGCTCACCCGCCCCCAGCCCGATCACATCGCGCCCCGCGGCCTTGAGTTCAGCCGCCAGCGTGGAAACGGCAATGGTGGGCGATGGTTTTACGCGTGATAATGTCGTGGAAAGGAAAGGCATGGACGTGTTCCGGTTTGATGTTGGACCTGTCTTGTCATAGGCAAGGGGCGAAGGTCGATCAAGGGCCTTCGCCATCAAAGAGGCCGACATGAACACTGATGCCCAAGAAAGCTGGTATAGCGAAGAAACCGCAACCTTTGGCGACCGTCTGGCGGGCGCCCGCGAGGCCGCAGGGCTGGAGCGCAAGGAATTGGCCCGCCATTTGGGCATCAAGCTGAAAACCCTGGCAAGCTGGGAGGACGACCTGTCGGACCCTCGCGCCAACAAGCTGCAGATGCTGGCCGGGGTGTTGAATGTTTCCCTTGCCTGGTTGTTGACCGGGAAGGGCGAAGGCGTGGCCGCGCCCGATGAGATTGGCGCGCAAAACCCGGATATGGAGAAAGTTCTGGTCGAGATGCGCCAGTTGAAAGCCAGCATGCTGCGCGGTGCAGAGCAAATGGCGCGGTTGGAAAAGACCTTGCGCGCCTTGATCCGGGAGGCAGGGCATGAGTGAGAGCCCCGCGCATCGCCTGAAACGAATGGACCTGCGCGCCCGGCGCCGGGGAACCAAGGAAATGGACCTGGTTCTTGGCAATTTCGCGGCGGCAAAGCTGGCCGAAATGGACGAGGCTGCCCTGGACCATTTCGACCGCTTCCTTGAAGAAGGTGACAATGATCTTTGGAGTTGGATCACAGGCCAGGTATCGGGGCCTGCCGAGTACGCCGATCTGGTTGAAAAAATTCGCCAACATGCGGGATTGGGGAAAATCGCTTAAAGTTCTCTGCTTTTTCGCGCGGCATTTAACTGAATGTTTGCTCTTTGCTGGAATGCTCCGTTGAAAGACACATGGCGGAGATAAGAATGAGTATGCATTCCCAGATAGGGCAAAGTGCCAATCAAGGTTTTGTTGGGCAGTATCTTGACGTGCTGTCGCTGGTAGAGCGGTTGCACCGGTTGCTTCTGGATGTGGTCAAAGACGAGTTTGAGCGCGTTGGCCTTTTGGAAATCAATTCGGTTCAGGCCCTGCTCTTGTTTAACATTGGCGACAACGAGGTTACAGCCGGTGAGTTGAAATCGCGCGGATATTATCAAGGGTCCAATGTCAGCTACAATCTGAAAAAGTTGGTTGAAATGGGCTACATGCACCATCAACGCTGTGAAATTGACCGCCGCTCTGTGCGCGTACGCCTGACAGAAAAGGGCCGCGAAGTGCGCGATATGGTGGCCGAGTTGTTTGAGCGCCATGCGGACGGGCTTCAGGGCAAAGGCGTGCTGACCTCGGCGGGGATCGAAGAAATCAGCACGGCCCTGAAACGGGTAGAGCGCTACTGGACCGATCAGATCCGCTATATCTACTGACCCGGTTACGATTTCATCGCCGCTTGCCTGGCCAAAGCGGCGCGAATGCGCGGCACCATGAAATCAGTGAACAATGAAATCTTGGCGCCCTGCATCCGCCGATGCGGGGTCAGGCAAACCAGTTGCGTTGGCAATGGCGGGGTCGCAGTGGCGACCGGCACCAACCGGCCCGAAGCAAGATGCGGCGCCACCTCGAAAAAGGGCTTTAGAACAATGCCATGGCCATCCAGTGCCCATTGGGTCAGCACGTCGCCGTCATCGCTTTCATACGGTCCGGTCACCGGGTAACGCCGTGGCCGCCCGCCGGTCATGAGCGTCCATTGAAACTCTTTGGTGCCAGGAAATCGTAAAACCAGGCACGCATGGCGATCGCTGACAAGGGCCGTGCCGTCCACGGGTGTTCCGCGGGCTTTCACGTAGGATGGTGCGGCGCAAAGCAAGCGGGGGATCTTTGCAATGGCGCGCAGCTTGATGGATGAATCCTCAAGTTCTCCGAGGTGAAACATCAAATCCAGCCCCTCGGCCATGACGTCAACGCACCGATCAGACAGGCGCAGGCGGATGTTGATATTCGGGTAGAGCGCCTTGAATTCAGGTAGCGCGGGGGCGATCATCCGGCGCCCGATTCCCAGCCCGGCGCCAATGAACAAGGTGCCACGCGGGTTGTCGGTGGATTGGGAAATCGCCGCCTCGGCATTGGCGACGCTCCCCAAAATCGTACAGGCCCCCTCATAGAATAATCGCCCGCTTTCCGTGGGTTGCAGCGAGCGGGTCGAGCGGTTGAACAGGCGAACGCCCAAATGCTGCTCCAGATCTGCGATGCGCGAAGACGCCACAGCCGGCGAGCAACGCTGATCGCGCGCCGCTGCCGACATGCTGCCAAGTTCGTAAACCCGCACAAACATCCGGATATTCTTCATATAGGCCATGGTTCTTTGGGTTTCTTTGAAAGTCCTGTGGTATTTTCAAGATATACTGATAACAGATAATTGGCGATACTCACCCAAAGGTTTTATCCGACCAGAAAACAGGGGGCAAAGATGCTGACAAGTTTGATACTTATGGAGTGGCTGGAATTTGCTACACGATGGTTTCACGTCATCACCGCAATTGCATGGATCGGATCGTCGTTCTACTTTATCGCCCTTGATCTGGGCCTGCGCCCGTCGGGGGATCGTCGTCAGGGCATCACTGGCGAGGAATGGCAAGTGCATGGCGGTGGCTTTTACCACATTCAGAAGTACATGGTTGCGCCAAGCCGTATGCCTGAGGACCTGATTTGGTTCAAATGGGAGGCCTACTCGACCTGGCTGTCAGGCTTTACCATGCTGATCCTGGTTTATTACCTGGGTGGCGAGCTGTTTCTGGTCGACCCCAATGTGCTGGATATTCCGGTATGGCAGGGCGTTCTGATTTCGCTTGGGTCGCTGGCATTTGGCTGGGTCGCCTATGATCTGATTTGTAAAAGCCGGTTCGGTGACAACAACACCCGGCTTATGGTGTTGCTGTTCCTCATCCTCGTGGCGATGGCTTGGGGCTATACGCAAGTGTTTTCCGGACGCGCGGCGTTATTACATCTGGGGGCATTCACCGCCTCGATCATGACCGGAAATGTGTTTTTCACCATCATGCCCAACCAGCGAATCGTTGTGGGGGACCTCAAGGCCGGGCGCAAACCGGATGCAAAATACGGCAAGATTGCCAAACAGCGTTCGACCCATAATAATTACCTGACGCTTCCGGTTATTTTCCTTATGTTGTCAACGCATTACCCGCTGGCTTTCGCGTCCAGCATGAACTGGCTGATTGCCGCGCTGGTTTTCCTGATGGGGGTCACGATCCGGCATTTTTTCAATACCTCGCATGCACGAAAAGGGCGCCCTTACTGGACCTGGGGGCTGACCGCCGGGCTGTTTGCCCTGATCGTCTGGCTTTCGGCGTCCCCGTTGTTTCACAATCGGGCGGAGGACGGCGATATCGCCCTTGGCCCGACGGCAACCCGATACGCCCAGGCTGCGGGGTTTGAGGATGTGGCCGATCTGGTGATTGGCAAATGTTCCATGTGCCACGCGGCCGAGGTGTTTTGGGACGGGATCGCGGCGGCGCCCAAGGGCGTGTTGCTGGATACCCCGGCGGAAGTTGCCCGCCATGCCCGGCAGATTTACATACAGGCCGGCTTTACCAATGCCATGCCGCCGGCCAATGTTTCGTTCGTCGAACCCGAAGACCGGGCAATGATCCGTGCGTGGTTTGAAGCGGCCAACGGGGCATGAGGAATGCGCTGGACCGGGCGCGAGACAGGGCCAGGATTTCCCGTTCGCGCGTGGTTTTTCCAGAAAGCGACTCGCCGCGTGTGGCCGAGGCAATGGCGCGGCTACAGGCCGAGGGGCTGGCCCGCCCAATGCCTGTGGGCGCCCAAACCGACGCGCAATTAGCGGCGCTTTTGACGGCACGTCCCATGAAAGAGGCGCTGGCGCGGCGGATGTTGGCGCGTCCGTTGATCCGGGCCGCAGCGATGGTTGCGGCGGGCGAGGCGGATGTGTTGGTGGCGGGCGCCGAAAACCCAACAAAAAAGGTGATCGAGGCCGCGGCGCTGGCGATTGGCCCGGTCAAAGGGATTAACACCGCATCGAGTTTTTTCCTGATGGTACTACCGGACGGGCGGGCGTTGGTATTTGCCGATTGCGCGTTGAATGTGGAGCCGGACGCGCAGGCCCTGGCCGATATCGCGCGGGCATCGCAGAAATCGGCCAAGGCGCTGCTGGGTCGGGTCGAGGTGGCGTTGTTATCTTACGCGACGGGCACAAGCGGGGTTGGTGCTTCGGTCGCCAAAGTTCGCCAAGCTGCGGAAATCAGCGGGTTTTCTGGACCCGTTCAAGCGGATGCTGCACTGAACGCAGCGATTGCATCGACCAAGGGCGCCGGCACGGGAAAGGCAAACGTCCTGATTTTTCCCAACCTGGATGCGGGCAATATCGCCTACAAGCTGTTGCAGGAACTGGCGGGCGCGCGGGCCTATGGGCCGGTGCTGCAAGGGTTTGCCCACCCGGTTTGCGATTTGAGCCGGGGCGCCTCGGCTGATGATATCGTTAACGCCACGTTGTTAACCATCGCCTTGGCGTAACAGGTTTAAGGCTTCGCGGGCGATTTGTTTTTCTTCTTCGGCCGGGATGATCCAGACGGCGACCCGGCTATCTGGCCCATGCAGGCGCGGGCCGGTCGCGCTCGCGTCGGTTTCCACCCCGGCCCAGTCCAGCCCAGCCAGAATGTCAGCGCGGATTTCGGCCGCATTTTCCCCGATCCCACCGGTAAAGGCGATGGCATCCAGCCCGCCAAGCGCCGCCATCAGGCTGCCCCCGTGACGCCGGCTCCAATAGGTGAAATGCTCGATGGCGAAACGTGCCTTTTGCGTCGGGCTGGCCAGCAGGGCGCGCATGTCGGACAGCCCCCCCGAAAGCCCTGCCAGACCGCTTTCGCCCAGCAGGATTTCACGGGTACGCGGCAGGCCGTTTTCTTCGACCAGTTTCAGGACAGCATCAGCGCCAATTCCGCCGGGGCGTGTGCCCATTGTCAGCCCGTCGAGCGGTGAAAACCCCATCGTGGTGGCTACAGAACGCCCATCCAGAATAGCGCAGATCGAAGCGCCGTTGCCCAGGTGAAAGGCCAGCAAGCGGCGCGGCAAGGGCGTGCCGGTTACGCCGGGCCAGGCGCGGACAAGGGCGCCGTAGCTTAGCCCGTGAAAACCGTACCTGCGGATGCCGGCGGTTTCGGGGATATCCGGCAGGGCATAGCGGGCGGCAACTTCTGGAATGGTGCGATGAAATGCGGTGTCGAACGAGGCGAATTGCGCAAGCCCTGGAACGCGTTGCGCAAGGGCGTCGATCGCGGCAATATTGTGGGGGTTGTGCAGGGGGGCCAGCGGAATGCAGGCGCGGATCCGCGCAAGGTTTTCCGGGGTCAGACGGACCGGTGCGCGCAGTGCCTGGCCCCCATGCACGACACGGTGTGCGGCCGCCCCAAGATGTTGCGGGGTGGCACCGCGCGCCGCCAATGCGGTAAGGATCGCTTCAAGCGCCGATGGGTGGTCGGGCAGGTTGCGCCGCGTGGTTGTGGCATTGATACGCAGGGTGCCTTGCACGCCGATCTCGGCCAAACCCGAGATGGATGCGCCCAAGGTGCTGTCAAACAACGAGAATTTTAGAGAGGACGAGCCGGCATTCAGAACCAGGATCCCGCCCTCTCTCATGTCAGACGCCTTTTTGCGGGCGCATGTCGGTGGCGGAAATGCCGGCCACCTCGACCGGAGTGGTCATGGCGTCGCGGCGGAACGGCTCGCCCAGTTCCTGGTTGATCATCGCCTCGATCAGGGTGGTGGTGCCGGCTTTCTGGTCGCGCAAAGCCTGATCCAGTGCAGCGGTGAGTTCGTCCATGGTATGCACCACGACACCCTTCAGGCCACAAGCATTGGCGATGCCCGCATAGGAAACCCCGTCGTTCAGCTCGGTGCCAACGAAATTATCCGCATACCACAGGGTCGAGTTGCGCTTTTCCGCGCCCCATTGGTAATTGCGGAAAACCACCTGGGTGATGGCGGGCCATTCCTCGCGGCCAATCGCTGTCAGTTCCGTGACCGCGATGCCGAAGGCGCCGTCGCCGGAAAAGCCGACAACGGTGGAGTCCGGATCAGCAATTTTTGCGCCGATCACCGAGGGCAGGCCATAGCCGCACGGGCCGAACAGCCCCGGGGAAAGGTATTTGCGCCCGCCAGAGAAGCTGGAATAAGCGTTGCCAATAGCGCAGTTATTGCCGATATCCGAGGATATGACCGCATCATCGGGCAAGGCTTGCATGATCGCGCGCCAGGCCATGCGCGGGCTCATCCAGTCCGGTTTGGCATTGCGCGCGCGCTGGTTCCAGGTGGTGCCAGGATCGTCCTCTTCGTGGTCCATCGAGGAAAGCTCCTGCGCCCAGGCACTTTTCGCCTGCGATATTTCCGCTTGCCGCGCAGCGTTTCCCGAGCCCTCGGGCAGGCGGGCCAGCAGCCCTTCGGCCACAGCCCGCGCATCGCCAATTATGGCCACATCCACTGGCTTGGTCAGGCCAATGCGTTCGGGCTTGACCTCGACCTGGATGAGTTTCGCCTGGCTCGGCCAATAGTCGATGCCATAGCCGGGCAGGGTGGAAAACGGGTTGAGCCGGGTGCCAAGCGCCAACACCACGTCGGCCTTGGCAATCAGGTTCATCGCCGCCTTGGAGCCATTATAGCCCAGTGGACCGACATGCAGCGGATGGGCGCCGGGGAAGGCGTCGTTATGTTGATAGCCACAGCAAACCGGGGCGGTCAGACGCTCGGCCAAGTCGACACTCGCATCGATGGCCCCGGACAACACGACGCCGGCGCCGTTGATGATTACCGGGTTTTGGGCGCTTGCCAACAACGCCGCGGCCGCATCAAGCGCCCTGGCGTCGGGGGCGGGCGGTGCCAGGTCGATAATCTGCGGCAGTTCAATGTCGATCACCTGGGTCCACATATCGCGCGGGATATTCATCTGCGCCGGGGCGCTGGCGCGTTTGGCGTTCATGATCACCCGGTTCAGCACCTCGGCAACCCGGGTCGGGTCGCGTAGCTCTTCCTGGTAGGCGACCATGTCTTCAAACATGGCCATCTGTTCGACTTCCTGAAAACCGCCCTGGCCAATGGTCTTGTTGGCGGCCTGTGGGGTGATCAAAAGCAACGGCGTGTGGTTCCAATAAGCGGTTTTCACGGCAGTGACAAAATTGGCGATTCCGGGGCCATTCTGGGCGATCATCATCGACATTTTACCCGAAGCACGGGTGAATCCGTCCGCCATAAAGCCGCCCGAGCCTTCGTGCGCGCAATCCCAGAAGGTGATGCCGGCGCGCGGGAAATAGTCGCTGATCGGCATGAAAGCGGAGCCGATGATGCCGAAAACATGTTCGATTCCGTGCATTTGCATGGTTTTGATAAAGGCTTCTTCGGTGGTCATTTTCATCGGGACACTCTCCTTGGGTTCACGCTGTTCTATGGGCAGATCGGGGGGTGGGAATAGGGCCAGTTTCCCAACCCTTATAGGGCCAGTCAACAGGGTTCGAGCTAACGCCCCAACAGCCGCTGAAAAGCCAACAGATGCACCGTGCCGCAAGTACCGACAACAGACGTGCGGCGAAGGACAGAATCGTGCGCATGTGTCGCTCGGTTTTGCCAGTATCACAGTGGGCGGGACGGTGGGCTTGCCCGTCAGCGACGCGATTGGGTCGCTCTGGCCTTGCGATAGTGCCGCGCGGTTGCTATCTGCGGGCATTGCCTGATGGTTTTCATCGGAATTGGAGGCAGCGTGGAGCAGATCGAGCCGAGGCTGGAAATACGGAACATCCGCCGGGTTTTTGCCGGCCGGGCCGTGGTTGACGACGTGTCTCTGACGGTCAACCCGGGGCATGTGACCTGCCTTTTGGGTCCGTCTGGCTGTGGCAAAAGCACGACGCTGCGTATTATCGCCGGGGTCGACATGCAGGACAGCGGCGAGATCTACATTGATGGCAAGTTGATCTGTGACACGGTTTTTCGGGTGCCCCCGGAACGGCGTTCGGTCGGCCTGATGTTTCAGGATTTCGCCCTGTTTCCGCATTTATCGGTAACGCAGAATGTGGCTTTCGGTCTGACCGGAAGCAAAGAGGGCAAGCGGGAGAGGGTCGGGGAATTGCTCGAAAAAGTCGGCCTGGCACGTTATGCGGAGTGTTGGCCGCATGAATTGTCAGGCGGGGAACAACAACGCGTGGCCCTGGCGCGCGCCCTGGCGCCGCGACCAAAGATCATGTTGATGGACGAGCCATTTTCCGGGCTGGACAACCGTTTGCGCGATGATATCCGCGACCAGACGCTGACCTTACTCAAGGAAGAAAACACCGCCGTTTTGCTGGTAACCCACGAGCCGGAAGAGGCGATGCGCATGGCCGACGAAATCGCGTTGATGCGCGGCGGCAAGATTGTGCAGACAGGCGCGCCCTACAATATTTACAACGCCCCGGTTGATGCGCAGGCGGCGGCATTTTTTTCGGATGTGAATGTGATCCATGGCCAGGTCAAAGGGGCGTTGACCGATACGCCCTTCGGCCAGTTTTTCACCCCGGGACATGCGGATGGAGCTGGGGTGCGCATCGTAATTCGCCCGCAGCATCTGAAAATCGACTTTGATCGTAACGGGCACGGGCCTTCGCCAACGCTGGAGCATGGAGCCTGGGCGCGCGGCATCGTCAAACGAGCGCGGTTCATTGGCAAGGAAAGCCTGGTTGAATTCGAAATGGACTTTGGCGTGCGCCTCAAAGCCACCGTGGCCTCGGTTTTTCTGCCTGCGGAGGGCACGCCGCTATGGATCGCCTGGCCGCGGGAGCGGTGTTTCATTTTCGCCCAATAGCCTGTGGCGTTGGTGTGGAAATCGCCCCTGAGGCGTCGCCCACCCACCCGCCCCGACGCCTCAGGGGCGATTTCACGGGTGATTTTGCCAGTTGGAAGTCGATTTTGCGGCATTTGGGGCTTTGATCTTTGCCCGCGAGGTCATACATACACGTGACGTTAATGGATGGCAGGCGCGCGTTAGCCCGTGTTTGACCTGACTAGGGAGATCGACATGTTCAATAATATCGGCCCTATGGGCTTAATTCTCATCGCGGTAGTTGTGTTGGTGCTGTTTGGTCGCGGCAAGGTTTCTTCGCTGATGGGCGAAGTCGGCAAAGGCATTTCTTCGTTCAAGAAGGGGGTTTCCGAAGGCACCAAAGAGATCGAAGAGCAGGCAGCGGAAGCGGCCAAGGACGTGACCCCCGAGGCCGGAAAAGAGGAAGCGTAAAGCTTCTTTTGAATGGCGCTTTGAAGGAGGGGTCCGCCCATGTTTGACATCGGCATGACCGAGCTGCTGCTTGTTGGTATCGTGGCGTTGATCGTCGTCGGCCCAAAAGACCTGCCGGGCCTGTTTCGCACGCTTGGTCGGTTCACCGCCAAGGCGCGTTCGCTTGGGCGCGAATTCACCCGGGCGATGAATGATGCAGCGGATGAGAGTGGCGTGAAGGACGTGGCCGGCGATTTGAGGAAAGTGGCCAATCCGAAATCCATGGGCCTTGATGCGCTCAAGGACGCGGCGGACAAGTTCGAACAATGGGATCCCAGCGCGCATCCAGCAGCCAAACATGGCAAGGATGTGCTGGCGGATGCGCAAAAAGAGGCCGAGGAAAAGGCCGCCGAGCGCGCAAGCGACGCCAAGGCGTCCACAGCCAAGGCCGCGCCCAAGAGCAGGGCAACGGCCAAGTCTCCCAAACCCAAGGCTGATGCCAAGACCACGTCAAAGCCGCGCGCCAAGCCCAAATCAAAGCCGCGCGCCAAACCAAGATCTTCGGCCAAAGCTGCTGCGAAACCTGTGCCGAAGGCAGACAGCAATGAGAAATCCAACGCATGAGCAATAGTGACGAGATCGAAGACAGCGCCGCGCCGCTGATCGAGCATCTGGCAGAGCTGCGCACCCGCCTGATCCGCTCGGCTTTGGCCTTCATTGTCGCCATGGTCATCTGCTTCAGCTTTGGTTCGATGATCCTCGATTTCCTGTTGATGCCAATTGAAAAGACCATGCGCCAGCTGGGTGATCCGAACCCGGTGATGATCTATACCGCACCTCAGGAGTACTTTTTTACCCTGATCCGTATCTCGATGGTTGGCGGCCTGATGCTGTCTTTCCCGGTGATCGCCACCCAGCTATGGCGCTTTGTGGCGCCCGGGCTTTACAAAAATGAAAAGTCCGCGTTCCTGCCATTTCTGATCGCATCGCCGTTTCTTTTCCTGCTGGGAGCGGCATTTGCGCAATTCGTTGTCGTTCCCCTGGCGATGACTTTTTTCCTTGGATTCGCCGACCTGCCTTCCTATGTCTCGGCCCTGTTGAGCGGGGCGGGCGCGGGGGGTGATCCGGGGGCGGTGGACTCCGGCATTGATATTGTTTTCAGCGGTAAGGTTAACGAAAGCCTTGATATCACGCTGAAAATGATCGTTGCCTTTGGCCTGTGCTTCCAGCTTCCGGTGTTGCTTACGTTGCTTGGCAAGGCCGGTTTGGCGACAGCTGCTGGTCTGCGCGGTACGCGGAAATATGCAATCGTCGGTATCTTGGTCGTCGCTGCGCTGGTGACGCCGCCGGATGTAACCACACAATTGATCCTGTTTGCCGTCATCTATGGCCTTTACGAAATCTCGATTTTTCTGGTGGCGCGGGTGGAGAAAAAACGGGAAGAGACCCTTCGCGCAGAGGGCATTTGGTTTGAGGATGACGATGACGGGGCAGAGGATCCGTTGATGGGTGAGTTCGACCAGGACGAGGACACAGAGGACGACCCGGGAATGGTCGAAAAGGGCGAGTGAAAAAGGCGGTGAAACGTATCGCTGCGGCGTTGGAGCGAATGGCGCCGCCGCCCGCCGAGGCCCCGGATTTCGCCAGTGCGGACGCGTTCTTGTGGCATGTGACCCCCGACCATCTGGAGCCGATCGGCTCGGTGGCCCGGGTGCCCCTTTCGCTTCTGCTGGGGGTGGAGCGCGCGCGCGATACCTTGCTGGACAATACCCTGCAATTTTCCAACGGCTTGCCGGCCAACAATGCGCTGCTATGGGGTGCGCGGGGGATGGGAAAATCCAGCCTTGTCAAGGCAATCCATGCGGAAATTCTGTCCCGAGGCAAGGCGTTGAAACTGGTTGAACTGGCGCGCGAGGATTTGGCTTCGGTTGGCCGGCTTTTGACGCTTTTGCGTGTGCGAAGCGAGCGTTTTCTGTTGTTTTGCGACGATCTCAGTTTCTCCCACGATGATGAACAATACAAAAGCCTGAAGGCTGTGCTGGACGGAGGTATCGCCGGGCGGCCGGAAAATGTGCTGTTTTATGCGACCTCAAACAGGCGTCACTTGATGCCGCGCGACATGATCGAGAACGAACGGGGCTCGGCGATCAACCCGTCCGAGGCGGTCGAGGAGAAGGTCTCGCTGTCGGATCGGTTTGGCTTGTGGTTGGGGTTTCACGCTTGTGACCAGAGCCAGTTTCTGGCAATGATCCGCGCCTATTGTGATCATTATGGCGTTGAAATTACGGATGAATTGCTTCGCGCAGAGGCGATCGAATGGGCCGCCACGCGCGGTGCGAGGTCGGGCCGGGTGGCGTGGCAATTCTTTACGGATCTTGCCGGTCGGCGGGGCGTGGCCTTGCGCGAGTAAGCGGAGTTGCTCCGACAGGGCACGCGGTGGTATCATCATGCCATGTTCGGCCGTATTGGCCCCCTCAAGGATTTGAGATTTGCTATGTCTGATGCGATAATTGACGCCCCGTCCTTGCGTGCAAGTGCCCGGGTTTACAGCCAAAAATCCAATAGCTTGGCGGCGCTGAGCTATTTCAGCAATTTTGCCGTGTATTTCCTCGCGCTTTTTGTGGCGATTCGCTTTTGGGGGAATTGGGTTGTAGAAGTGCCGGTGCTGGTCCTGATGGCGTTTGCCGGGGTGCGGCTCTATGTTTTGCAGCATGATTGTGGGCATCTATCGCTGTTTGCCACGCGCAAACAGAACGAATGGGCCGGGCTGGCCCTGTCCACGTTTACCTTCACGCCGTTCAAGGTGATGCAGTATAATCACAACATGCACCACACCTATGTGGGCAATCTGGATGCGCGCGAAACCACCGAAATTTTCACCATGACGCTGGCCGAGTGGAACGCTGCGAGCCCGGGGCGACGGCTATTTTACCGGCTGTACCGCAACCCGTTCATCTTGATCCCGGTGGGTGCGTTCTGGACCTATTTCTTTGTTTACCGCTGGCCCAAGAACACCCGCAAGGTAGGGGTCGCGGGGGTGTTGGCACATGATGCGCTTTTGTTGGCCTACATGGCTGTTTTATATTGGTTTTTCGGTTGGACCGGGGTGATCGTTCTGCTGGTTGCAACCTTTATCGGCGGCATGTTGGGGGTGTTTCTGGTCTATTTGCAACACAATTTCGAGGGCACTTATTGGGACCGAAAACCCGAGCTGGATTTTGTCCGGGCGACGATCCAGGGGTCAAGTTGTCTGGATTTCGGCTGGGTGTTTGACGAAGCCGTTGCCAATATTACCAAACACGATATCCATCATTTCAATGCATCGATCCCCTGCTACCGGCTACGTCAGGCGCATCGGGAGTTGGAGGATGTGTTTGCCTTTGAAAAGATTGGATTTTTGGAGGCGCTGCGCAGCTTTACCTTGAAGCTGTGGGACGAGGATAGGGGAAGGCTGGTGGCGTTTCCTCGCCGTTGATTTCGCCTGCTGGCGCAGGCGACCGGCTGGGGGCGCTGCCCCCAGACCCCCGAGATATTTTTGCCAAGATGAAGATCAGGCGAGAGTGCCGTCGGTAGTGACGCGGGTTTTGCCGCCGAGATAGGGGTGCAGAACGGCGGGGAGAGTGATGGAGCCGTCGGCCTCCTGACCGTTTTCAAGTACCGCAATCAGGGCGCGGCCCACGGCCAGGCCGGATCCGTTAAGCGTATGAACATATTGAGGTTTTCCGCCATCCGAGGGTTTGTAGCGGGCGTTCATGCGGCGGGCCTGGAAGTCGCCGGCGACTGAGACCGAGGAGATTTCGCGGTAGGTGTTTTGGCCGGGGAGCCAGACTTCGATGTCGTGGGTGCGGCGCATGCCGAAGCCGAGGTCGCCGGTGCAGAGCACGACAGTGCGGTAGGCGAGGCCGAGGGCTTCGAGGATTCCCTGGGCGTTTTCGGTCATAAGCCTATGTTCTTGCTCGCTTTTATCCGGATGCG
>CAYSBG010000013.1:0-14226 GCA_964429125.1 uncultured Aliiroseovarius sp. | reverse complement strand
CGTGAAGCTGCGCGGCCATTTCCTGCGCCTGCGCCGTGGTCAGCGGTGTAGTCCCGCCCTGGCACGCAACACAGGCCTTGTCGTTCAGGTCGTCGTTTTCCATGTGTTTTCCTTAGGTTTCCAGTTGCCTTGGCGGGTATGTCGGGGCAAACAGGCCCAGCATCCTCGCCTGTTTTACATCTTGGGCCAGGTCGCGCTCGGCCAGGGTGAACAGCATGTCGAGATCCTCGATCACATAGTAGATCGGCTGGTGAATGTCGATCCTGTACGGCGTGCGCAACACGTCGAGCACGTCAAAGCCGCGCCGCTCGGCCGACCTGCTTTCAAGGCTGGCACGCAACTCCCCCGGAGACGAGGCCAACCCCGCGCCCAACGCCTTGAGCACACCGTTTTCGCGGGTCAGGCCGAACTCGATCGAAAACCAGTAAAGCCGGATCAACCAGACATAATCGCCCCTGTCTGCCGCCATTCCGGCCCGCCCGATTGCCTGGCTGAAGGCGGCAAAACGCGGGTCTGTCAACAGCGGAACGTGCCCGAAAACCTCGTGAAAAATATCGGGTTCGGTAATGTAGTCGAAATCCCTGCGCCGCCGAATGAAGCTCGCCGCCGGGAAAACCTTGCGGCTGAGCATATCGAAAAACCGCTGAAAACCGATCACCGCAGGGACCGGCTCAACCCGCCAGCCGGTCAGGGCTTGCAGGTGGCGCGAGACCTCAACCGGCTGAGCCACCCGGTCCCTGGGAAGGTCGAGGCGCGCCAACCCGTCCCGCCACGGCCGAGTCATATATCGGGCCACCAGCGGCATTTGTCGCGCCATAAGGTCATGCCATACCCGGTCCTCTGACGAATCAAACGGGATCTGCCCGTCCACATCGGCGGATTTGGCACTATATGTGGTTTTTTCCGGCATGGGGAACCTCCTTCGGGATATCTTACCAATCCACTGGGAAAATACCTCGTCATTTTAGTGACTCGCAGGCTGTTTAAGGGTATCAGATTCCAAGATTGTCAGAATCAGAGGTATTTTATGCCAAACCTTGACCAGGCAGACGCCCGCTTGCTGGCGGCCCTGCAACAAGATTGCAAGCTTTCAACCCAGGAGCTGGCCGAACGCGCCGCCCTGTCGCCCTCGCCCGCCTGGCGCCGGGTGCGTCGCCTGGAAAACGAAGGCGTGATCGCGGGCTATGTCGCTTTGGTCAACCCGCGTGCGGTGGGCCTGAACACCAGCGCCTATATCCATGTATCGCTGACCGATCATTCGCCCGAGAATATCCGCGCCTTTGACGCCTTTGTCGCGCGCGAGGTTCAGATCGTCGAATGCGCCTCGATTACCGGTGCCGATGATTACCTGCTCAAGGTGGTCGCGCGCGATCCCGAAGACCTCGAAGCGTTTCTGATGCACCGCCTGCTTGCTTTGGGGTTTGTGCGCTCTTCGACCACGCATTTTGTCCTGCGCCAAAAGAAAAACGCCACCGCATTGCCGGTTTTGTGAAGCGCGACACCTCGCCTCTGGACCTGCGGGCAGACAATCCTTATATGAATGCTCAGGAATAGGAATGCCGTAACAAAGGGACGCGCGATGAACACTGAATCCGGAGCCATGCTGGAAGGCGCGCCGATGATCCGGCCGTCAACCACCGACCACCCGCTTTACGAAAAGATCGTTGAGGCCTGCCGCAGCGTGTTTGACCCGGAAATCCCGGTCAACATTTACGACCTGGGCCTGATCTACACCATCGACATATCCGACGACAGCGCGGTCAACATCGAAATGTCGCTGACGGCCCCGGGCTGTCCGGTTGCCGGCGATATGCCCGGCTGGGTCGCGGATGCGGTCGCCCCGGTCGAGGGGGTGCGCCAGGTCGATGTCAACCTGGTCTGGGAGCCGCAATGGGGCATGGAAATGATGTCAGACGAAGCCCGGCTTGAACTGGGGTTCATGTAGACACAGGCAACGCGATTCGCCCGACTTGTTAAAAAACACGACACGGGCTAGTTTTCCTTCATTGGAGTGACTGTTCTATGAAAGGAAATATGATGAAGAAATCTCTGTTTTTTAGCCTTGTATTGGGCTTTACACCGTTGCAAACCATTGCTGGAGAAACATTTACCCTCACCGAATTCTCGGCTGCGACCGGCAAGGCAATCATCGCAAGCGCCCACTCGGCGCCAAAGTTGGCGCGACAATTGCGTAAAGAATTAGCGCAATTCAAAGTGCCCGCGCAAAGAAAATTGATCTGTTTCATGGGGACCTCCAATAATCATACGAGCATCCAATGCAGTGACATAGAGGAACCCAAAGTTTGCCCCAAGACAATGGAATTTAAGGTGCCGGGACAAAAGGGATCTATAACACTGAACCTTGACTGCACCGGTCCAGACGCGAATGGTGAATGCGAATGTGAAGTGGCCACGGAATAATAGCAACCCGGGACCAAACAAAGTCCGTGGGAGCCTGAGACGCACACAAACCCAAAAGGAGCGAACAATGTTCGGCATACCCGGCAAACAAGCCGTCTCCCTAACCGAAAAAGCGGCGGCGCAAATCGCCCGGCTCATGGAAAAGGATGGCCATCAGGGCTTGCGTATCGGCGTCAAAAAGGGCGGCTGTGCGGGCATGGAATACACCATGGATTTCGTCGAGGAAGTCGACCCGCTGGACGAGGTGGTCGAACAGGATGGCGCCCGGGTGATGATCGCGCCCATGGCGCAAATGTTCCTGTTTGGCACCGAAATCGACTATGAAGTATCGCTGCTGGAAAGCGCCTTCAAGTTTCGCAACCCCAATGTCACCGAGGCTTGTGGGTGTGGCGAGTCAATCAAGTTTGACGAAAGTCTGATGGCCGAGAAATGAGTGTGACCGACGGCGACATCGCCCATGTTCTGGAATTGTTTGAGGGGCTTGGCGAGCTTAGCCACCGCAAAATGATGGGCGGGTTGTCAATTTATCACGCCGGCACGATTTTTTCGATGGTCAACCGGACCGGCGTTGTATTTCTCAAGGCCAAAGGGGCATTTGCCGAGGAGATGGCGGCGGCGGGTGCCGTGCAATTCGGCGCGGATCACGGGCGGCGCATGCCCTATTGGACCCTGCCGGACGCCGCGCTTGATGACCCCGAACAGGCCTGTGACTGGGCCCGGCGCGCGCTGGCTGCGCTAACCTGACCCCTTCCCGCCCGGCTACGTTTGCGCTATCACGCCCTGAACAGGATCAGGAGAAACAAGATGCGGCGTAAACTTGCGGCGGGAAACTGGAAAATGAACGGGCTTGCGGCGGAATTGAGCGAAGTCGAAGCACTGGCGGCCAGCCATGACGGCAGCGAAATCGACATTTTACTGTGCCCGCCGGCCACTTTGCTGGAACGGATGAGCCGGGTTTGCGGGTCTTTGGCCACGGGAGGTCAGGACTGTGCCTCCTATGAGCACGGCGCCCATACCGGCGATATTTCTGCGGCGATGCTGATGGATGCGGGCGCGCGCTATGTGATCCTTGGCCATTCCGAACGGCGCGCCGATCACGGCGAAACCGACACAATGGTGCGTGAAAAAGCCCGCGCTGCCATCCAGGCGGGGCTGGTCGCGGTGATCTGTGTCGGAGAAAGCCTTGAGCAGCGCGAGTCCGCCAATACACTGGACATCATCGGCGGCCAACTTGCCGGCTCGATCCCGGACCTGGTGAACGGGGAAAACCTGGTGGTTGCATATGAGCCGATCTGGGCGATTGGCACCGGCAAGATCCCGACGCTTGAACAAATCGGCGAAGTGCATGATTTCATCCGCGCCCGGCTGGAACGCCGCTTTGGTGCCGGCGTGGGCCGTTCGGTCCGGGTGCTTTACGGCGGATCGGTAAAACCGACCAATGCGGCAGAGATCTTTGCGGTGGCAAATGTAGACGGGGCGTTGGTCGGGGGGGCATCGCTCAAGGCGGCGGATTTTTCCCCAATCATCACCGCGTTGGAACAGGCATAGACACCGCTTGCACCAGCCGGTTTTGCGTGGTCTTGTGCAGGCATGAAACATGCTGATTTGAACACTTGGTCAAAGCGCGCCGCGGACTGGGCGCGTGACTATCACGCGGGGCTGCGCGACCGCCCGGTACGCCCTGCCCTGAAACCCGGGGAATTTTTGGCAACGATCCAGGCACCTGTGCCGGAAATGCCCGAGCCAATCGAGGCGATCTTTGATGATTTCGCCAGGCTGGTGCCCGACGCCATGACCCATTGGCAGCACCCGCGGTTTTTCGCTTATTTCCCGGCCAATGCCGCGCCTGCCTCGATGTTGGCCGAACAACTGGCCAATGCTATGGCCGGGCAGGCAATGTTGTGGCAAACCTCGCCCGCCGCCAACGAAATGGAGGCCCTTGTGGTCGACTGGTTGCGCGACGCTATCGGTTTGCCGGGGGAATACACCGGGACAATCCACGATAGCGCCACGACCGCCACCTTTTCAGCGGTGTTGACCATGCGCGAGCAAGCGCTGGGATATTCCGGGCTAAGTGACGGCCTTTCCGGCGCGCCACGCCTGCGGCTTTATGCTTCGGCGCAAAACCACTCCAGCGTGGACAAGGCGGCGCGCTTGTCCGGCATTGGCCAGGAAAACCTGGTGAAAGTTCCGACCCGGGTGGACGACGCCCTGTTCTCTATGGACCCGGCGGCTCTGGACGCCGCCATCCGCGCCGACCTGGCCGCTGGCATGCGGCCAATTGGCGTAATCCTGGTTACCGGCGGCACGGGGATCGGCGCGTGCGACGACATGGCGGCCTGTATCGACGTGGCCAAAGCCCATGATCTGCCGGTTCATGTGGATGCCGCCTGGGCGGGATCGGCAATGATATGCGAGGAGTTCCGCGCTTTGTGGCGCGGGGTGGAGGGCGCAGACAGTATCGTTTTCAACCCGCACAAGTGGCTGGGCGCACAATTCGATTGTTCGGTGCAATTCCTGCGCGATCCGCAACCGCAAATCCGCACGATGGGCTTGCGCCCGGACTACCTTCAGACCCAAGGCGGCGATGCGGTGGTGAATTACAACGAATGGACCTTACCCCTGGGCCGCAGATTTCGCGCGTTGAAACTATGGTTTTTATTGCGTTCAGAAGGGCTTAGCGGCCTTCGTTCCCGTATTCGAAACCATGTGAGATGGGCCAGAGAGGTATGCGATGCTATCCGCGCATTGCCCGGCTTTACCATTACATCGGATCCAATTCTGTCGCTTTTCACCTTTCGGTATGGCGATGATCGCCGAACTGCGGGCCTGCTGGAGCGCATCAATAACGACGGGCGCGTCTATCTTACGCAAACCACACATCAGGGCGCGTTTGTCATTCGTGTACAAGTCGGACAATTTGACTGCACGCGCGAGGATGTAATGATGATCGCCACGATCCTGAAGGAACTCACAGATAATTCCGGAGAAAATATATGAAACCCCTCTTTGCCCTTTTCAGCCTGTTGGCGCTCATTCTTTTTCAGCCAATTGCTGCAAACGCGCAATCCTGGCCGCAACACGAAAATACTTACATAAATGACTATGCCGGCCTGTTGGATGAAGCGGCCGAGGCGGATTTGCGCAGCCAGCTGGAAGCTTTGCGGAACGAAAAGGGTGTTGAATTCACCATCCTTACCCTCGCCGATCGCAAGCCGTTCCAAACCGGCGGGACCTATGAGGATTTTTCAATCGGGCTGTTCAACGAATGGGGAATTGGCAAGAGCGGGACTAACGACGGAATTTTACTTTTGGTTTTGAAAGATTCCCGCGAGATGAGCATTGAACTCGGCTCGGGATATGCCAACGATAAGAATGCGATCGCTGGCGAAATCATTGATAACGTGCTGACTCCCGCTTTTCGCGACGGCGCCTTTGACAAGGGGATTGCCGATGGTGCCAAGGCAATCATGCAACGTATCGCCGAATTTGAGCCGCCGGTGAAGCCAGCACCGGCAATGCCGCGGATGTCTGACACGAATGGCGGCCCGGACGAGGGCAACAAATCCGGCTCGTGGATTTTAAAGATCTTGGGCGCATTGTTGGTTGGGGGAATAGGCTGGGGCATATTTGGTCGGCGGGTCAAAGACTCCGTCAGCCGCTGCCCATCCTGCAACAAACGCGGCATCCATACCGAAAAGAAGGTATTGGAGGCGGCAACGCAAACCGCAGAAGGGCGTGGAGAAACCGTCGTAACCTGCGCGCATTGCGGATATGTTGCGGCCACCGCCTTTACTATCCCAATGCTGCGCGACCGGGACGATGCCGATGAGAAAGCCGATGACGACAATTTTGGCGGTGGATCCTCCTCCGGTGGCGGTGCGTCGGGGACGTGGTAGGTTTCACCTAAACACTTGTTTGCCGGACCAATGGGCCAATCAATACGCTTCAGAAAAGCTCCAATTCGCTGCTCGGCGCTTGTACAGGGGCGGTTTTCACCCGTTTGTTCACCAGCTTGATGCGCGCGCGTCCGGTTGTTGGCCAAAATTCGAGCCGCCGCGCCAAGGTTCCGCCCAAGTCGCCGCCAACATACGCGATACCCTCGCGGGCAAGGAAATCGACCACAAATGCACCATTGTTCTCACCGGCGCTCGACAGGCCGGCAATCATCGAGGCACCGCCAAATACTTTTGCCCGCAAGTGACCTCGATCCGCGCCCTGGTTGAGCAGACCATTGATCAACAACTCCATTCCGTTGACCGCATGGCCGAACTGGGTGGCTGCATTCTGGGTGTCATCGGCAAAAAGAACATGGTTCATGCCGCCAATTTCGCGGACCGGATCCCAAAGGCATGCTGAAACGCAGCTGCCAAGCAACGTGGCGATCACCACATTCCTTTGCCCGGAAACAAAGTGCTCTCCTTGGCTGATATAGGTGCGGACAAATCCAGCTGACATCAGATTACCCCGGATTTATCTGGCAATTGCAACATCGGTTCCTGCGGAAGTCTGCCGCAGCACCTCATCGGAAATGCGCGAGAGGTCCAATGAAATATTCACCGCACCCTTTTCGCAGGCAACACGTGGCATACCGTACACGACTGAACTGTGCTGGTCCTGCGCGATGCAATAAGCGCCGTTTTCGCGCAAACTCCGCATACCTTCAGCACCGTCCGCGCCCATTCCGGTAAGCAATACCGCAACGACATTTTTTGCCTGCCCTTTTGCGGATGCAAACAATACATCCACCGAGGGCCGGTGGCCCGTTTGTTTCGGCCCTTTGTGCAATTGCAGGGCCTGACCGGCGTTGCCGCTTAAGGCAAGGTGCGTCTCTCCGCCCGGCGCGAGGTAAACGACACCTTGCTTCGGAATGTCTCCGTCTCTGGCCAATCGGATATGTGGGGCGCAATTCTTGTTGAGTCGGTTGGCGAAGTTAACCAGAAACTGTGCCGGCATGTGCTGGGTGATCAGAGTGGCAGGGCAATTTTTCGGAAACCCGGAAAGCATGACTTCCAGCGCCTCGACCCCGCCTGTGGAAGCACCAACCAGCACTAATTTGCCATTCCACTGGAACCGCTGGGGTGAGACAATCCGGGGTTTTCCACGCCCGGGCAGACTGCGAACCTGTGCGGCAGCGGCAATACGCAAAATGTTGCCAAGGTTTTCGAAAGGATTGCGACCGACCTTGCTGCTATTTTGTTTGGCAACACATTCAACAGCGCCAAGCGACAGGGCACGAATGGCGGCCTCGCTTCCCCGATCGGTCAGAGAAGAAACCATGACGACGGGCATAGGCCGGGCTTTCATCAAACGACGCAGGAACTCCAACCCATCCATTTCCGGCATCTCGACATCCAAGGTCATGACATCCGGTTTGAGCGCGTTGACCGCATCCCGGGCCGCGCGGGCATCTTCGGCCTCAGCAACAACTTCAATATCCGGGCATTTTGCCAATGCGTGGCAAATCAACTGGCGCATGGCCGAAGAATCATCGACGACAAGGGTTCTAATCACTTTATGCCCCGTTTCATTGTTGCAGGCAGCGCGGACGCGGGTTTCATGTCAGAAATCGTCCCAATCCTCTTCAATTTCCGGTTCAGACTGAGGGGCAATAGCGGCATTGCCCTGAGATGGGACGGCAGTTGGCGTCGGTGGAGATATTGTCTCGGGCTGGTCCTTTTGCAGCGCAAGGGAAACCACATTCGCCGGCCCCTGCCCTCCTGCTTGCCCAGGGCCGATGCGGAAGCGCGACGTTGTTTCATTCAGGTTCTCGGCCTCTCGGGTTAACGCATGACTGGCTGCCGTAGTTTCTTCAAACATTGCCGCGTTTTGCTGGGTAACCTGGTCCAATTGGTTAACCGCCTCGTTGATTTCGGCAAGGCCCGAGCTTTGCTCCCGGGCGGCAACCGCGATTTCGCCGACTTTCTGGTTGATCTCCAATACGCTGGTTACAATATCGCCCAAGGCTGTGCCGGTTTGCCCAACCAACTCGACCCCACGTTTCACTTGCGTGCCGGATGCGGAAATCAATTCGTTGATTTCACGCGCGGCTTCGGAGGAGCGTTGCGCAAGGGCGCGGACCTCTGAAGCGACGACAGCGAAACCGCGGCCCGCCTCTCCCGCACGGGCGGCTTCAACTCCGGCATTGAGTGCCAGCAGGTTGGTCTGAAAAGCTATATCATCGATTACCCCGGTAATTTTGGATATCCGTTTCGAGGAACCTTCGATTTCGCTCATCGCGTCCACGGCTTCGCGGACCACTTCACCAGACACTTCGGCATTTTCGCGCGCTTGTTTCACGATTTCATTTGTCTGTGTTGCCCCGTCCGCCGCCGAACGCACGGAACTGGTCAACTGATCAAGGGCCGAGGCGGTTTGTTCAAGGGTCGCGGCCTGCCGTTCTGTACGCGACGAAAGATCATCGGCCGCGGTTGCAATTTCACTGGCTTCACCGCGGATCAGGTCTGCATTCTCGACCACCGCGCGCATGGCCCCGAGAAGCCTTTCGCCGGTCGTGTTGAAATCCTGACGCAACTGCTCATATTCCGCCGAGAATTCTTCTTCGAGTTTCACCGTCAGATCGCCGTCGGCCAAGGCCGCCAAACCTTTGCGCAACCCATCAACGACTTGCGATTGCGCCGCACGCATGCCTTCCCTGCGTGCATCGGCGGCTTCAATCGCCTGGCGGGCTTCGGTCACGTCATTGCCAAGCATAAGGATTCGAAGCAAGTTGCCGTTCGCATCAAGTACCGGCGAAAAACTACCGTCAACTACGGCCATTTGTGCATCGGCGCGGGGCAGTTTGAATTGGCCGGTAATGGACTCGCCGCGTTGAAGCCGCTCAAAAACCGCGCCCCGTTCTTTCGCCATCTGTTCGTCAAACCGGAAGATTTCCGTGCCGTGGCACCCAACAAGCTTGCCAATCTCGCCGCCCATCATTTCGTCGAAACGGTCATTGGAGCCCATGAAGATGCCATCCTTGGTGAATTCGGCCTTTACCTGGCTTGCATCAATTGCATTCAGCACGGCGGTATTGAGGAAGTCCCGCGTGACATCCTCCCATTCCACGACATAGCCCATGGGCGTATTGTCCGCTTCCATCACCATCGAGATCATCAGTCTGAACCGCGCTTCGCCAATCGAAATATTGGCCACATAAGGAAGGTTGGCCGGGTCTTTGAGCAGCGTGCGAATCCGCTCTCGGATTGACGGGCTGTGAAAGAAATCCATCTGCGCCCCGACAATGTCTCGGGGATCAAAATCCGGATAGGTCTGGATAAATTCGTCGCGATAGTCTTCCATGATTTTTTTCAACGCCGGATTGATGGAGGTGATTTGCATTTCAGCATTGGCCATCATGATACAGGCTGAGGACGCCTCAAAGGCGACGCCGCGAAAGCGGTTTTCATACTCTTCCCGCTTTCCGCGCAAAAGCTGTTGGCGTATTTCCTCAAGCGTCCGGGTAATGACGCCGATCTCATCCTTGCGGGTCGTATCCGGGACTTCGTGATCGTAGTCGCCCTTTGCGATCTGTCGCATGGAGAAGACGACGCGCCAAAGCGGACGGGTCAAAGTCTGGGCAAATAGCCCGCCAAGCAATGAGAACCCGACAATTACTGCGGCGGCGCTGGCAATCAGAAGGTTTTTCAGTCGGGCGACCGAAGCGAAAATTTCGCTTTTGTCCTGTTCTGCAATCAGCGCCCAATTGGATCCAAACACATCCAGCGGCAGATAAGCGGCAAGCGCGTCATCCGGCGTATTCGCATTCACCTCGATAATCCCGTTGCTACCTGTTAGCGCCAGCTTTATCGCCGCATTGCTCAGGGCATTTCCGACACCTTCCTGGAAAACATGAAAACGGGATTCCGTGCGCAACACTCCATCCGGGCCCACAAGGTAAACTTCGCCGGTTTCGCCCAAGCCTTCTTCCTTGTTGACAATTTCGGAAAGGACATCCGCAGACAGGCGGTAACTCATGACCCCCAGGCGGTTGCCGCTTTTGGAGAAAAGCGGAGTCGCCAGAAAGGCCGAGTATTCCCCCCCGGCGGGTCCATAGGCGGCAAAATCCTCAAAAACAATTTCGCCTTCCTGCGCCTCAACAGCGTGCAAAAAAGAGCGCCCCAGGCCGGTATCATCGAGCGATCCGTTGGCAAGGTTGACCGCAAAATCCTGCCCCTTCCCAACCGAGTAAAGAACATTTCCCTCCAGGTCGATCAGATAGATGTCCCGATAGTCGTAAAATTGGCGCGCTGCGCGAAATTCAGGATGCATTTGCACATGCACGCGTGTCCAGGTTGAAATATCCCCGCCATCGATCAACGCCTCGCGCGTTTCCACATCAGGTATATCTTCCTGCGCATAAAGGGCGCGCATTTCGGCAAGCTCTGCTTCACTAAGGATGCCCCAGGAACGCTTGAACCCGGTAAATGCACGCAACGTGGTCGAGCGCCGGGCGGAAATCGACATTTCCTGGGTCATGTTGAAGAAAAGCGCCTCGATTTGGCCGCTGCGGCCCTCGGCCAGAGTTTGCAGCCGGTTTTTCGCGGCCTGTTCCAATGATCCGCGTTGTTGAAAATAGGCCAAAGCCGAGGCCACGCCCACCGCCACGGCCACCATGGTCAGGATAATCGCCGGCAGTTTGAAAGAAATGTTCCGAAAAAAAGCCAATCGCATTCTGGTCTCCTGTTTGCCATGCCGCTCAATCCGCAGAACCGGGCTAAAAGCGCTCATTCTCCTCCGTTTTCGCAGGCAGGCGTGAAAATTCCTTTAAGCCCGGAGGTTTTCTGGTGCAGATTTTCCGACAGAGCGTTTCCAATAGCTAAAATTGCCCCTAAGCTGGCCGGGAAAACCTCAAAACCCTCGGAGAGAACAATGAATGTGAACCCGGCCTGGCCCATTGTCGAAGAGAACGCTCCGCGCCTGAGGGCGATGTCTGATCGGGTCTGGGCGCTTCCGGAGACCTGTTATGCGGAAAGCGCTTCGGTTGAGGAACACGCCGCCGAATTGGCGTTTCAGGGCTTTCAGATCACCCGCAATGTCGCCAATATTCCTACGGCCATTCTCGGTGAGGCGGGCAGTGGCGGGCCGGCGATTGCCTTTCTTGGCGAATATGACGCGCTGGACGGGCTGAGCCAGCAGGCCGACCAGGCCGAACCTTGCCCGGTTGAGGAAGGTGGCAATGGCCATGGCTGCGGCCACAACATGCTGGGGGCGGCGGCCATGCTGGCAGCGGTGGCGGTGAAAAAATGGCTCGAAGAAACCGGCACGCCCGGGCGCGTGCGCTATGTCGGCTGCCCGGCAGAAGAGGGCGGCTCGGCCAAGACCTTCATGGTGCGCGACGGTGTTTTTGACGATGTGGACATTGCCATCACCTGGCACCCCGGCGCCATCGCCCAGGTTATGCGTGCCAGCTCGCTTGCCGCCTGTCGGCTTGATTTCACCTTCTCCGGGCGCGCGAGCCACGCTGCCGCCAGCCCACATCTGGGCCGCTCGGCATTGGACGCGGTCGAGTTGATGAGCGTTGGCGTCAACTACCTGCGCGAACACATGTCCGACCAGGCGCGTATCCATTATGCCTATCTGGATGCGGGCGGCATATCCCCCAACGTGGTGCAGGCCAACGCCAAGGTACGCTACGTGGTGCGCGAACCGCGGGTGCGCGAAATGATGAAGCTGGTGGAGCGGGTCAGAAAGGTTGCCGATGGCGCCGCCTTGATGAGCGAAACCACAGTCAAGGCACGCCTGGTTACCGCTGCCTCCGAATTACTGCCAAACGGGCCATTGTGTGAAGCTATGGGGCGCCATCTGGAAGCCCTTGGCCCACCGGAGTTCACCAGCGAAGATCTTGAATATGGGCGGAAATTTCAAGCGACCATGAGCAAAGATGACATCGCGGCTACCTGGTCAATGGCCGGGATGAAACCAGACCCGGACAAGGTGCTGGCCGATTTCCTTGTGCCCGATGGCGTGGCCCCGGTTGACCTGCCCGGCTCGACCGATGTGGGGGATGTAAGCTGGGCCGTGCCAACGGTGCAGATGTGGGGAGCGAACTATGCGATTGGCACCCCATTCCACTCATGGCAGATGGTGGCACAAGGCAAAGGAAACGTGGCGCTCAAAGGCATGGAACACGCCGCCAAAGTGATGGCGGCAACCGGGCTGGAGGCCTTGCAGAACCCCGAGCTGATTGCCCGCGCCAAGGCCGATCTGGCAGCGCGGGTGGGGCCGGATGGCTACCAAAACCCCCTGCCCGCCAACGCAACACCACCGATCGGCGAAATGGGCTGAGCCTGGCCACCAACGCATCACACCGCGCGCGAGGGGCGCATTTTGCCATTGGCAAAATGCGCCCGGCCCAACCCTTGCAGGCCAAAGGCCGAAAGGGGCGGGAGGGCATCGGCCAGAAAATTTTTTAAAAAAATTTTGGTGTTGCAGGGCGCGCGGCTTCGCCGCGCGGGGCGCTCTACAGCCCGCCCATCTCTTGTAGCAAACCAATCACCCGGTCTACCCCGCGTCCGTTCCTCGCTTCGCCCATGACGAACGGCCGGCCGGCGCGCATGGTGGCGCAATCGCGCTCCATTTCCTCAAGCGATACGCCCACATGCGCCGCCAGGTCGCATTTATTGACCAGCAGGATGTCCGAACGCGTCAGCGCCGGGCCGCCTTTGCGTGGAATATCTTGCCCGGCGGCGACGTCGATCACATAGATACTCAGATCGACCAGTTCCGGGCTGAACGTGGCGGCAAGGTTGTCGCCGCCGCTTTCAATCAGCACCAGGTCGAGGTCAGGGAATCGCGCGTTCAGCTCGGCCAGAGCCGCCAGGTTGATCGAAGCGTCTTCGCGGATTGCCGTATGCGGACAACCGCCGGTTTCGACCGCGCGAATACGTTCCAGGGGCAAAACTTGCGCGCGCATCAGGTATTCGGCGTCTTCGCGCGTATAGATGTCATTGGTGATCACCGCCATCGACAGGCGCGGGGCAAGGGCACGGCAAAGCGCCTCGGTCAGGCTGGTTTTTCCCGCACCGACCGGACCGCCGATGCCAACCCGCAGAGGGCCGTTGTTCGATTTCATGACCGATAAATCCTTGTCGTCAGGGTTTCATGTTGCAAGGCGGCCAGATCCGCGCGGATGGCGCTCCCGCCAAGCGCGGCCTCATCGGCGCGCCGCGCTGCTTGGGCCACGTCATCCATTACCGCAAACAAGGCCGTTAGTACTGCCTGCCCATCGCCTTGTCCCATCGGCATGAACCGCACCGCCGCAGAGATCAGGTTTGCGCTAAAAGCGTGCAGAAAATAGCGCAGTGTCGCGTCGATCGGCAGGTGCTTGCGCCGCGCCGCCTGTCCCAGCGCCACCGGCAACGGCATTGACACCATGTCCCAACCGTAAAGCGCATTCACGGTTTCGACAAAAGCACGCCCCTGCGCCTCGGTCTCGGCCAAACGCTCGCCGCCAAAGGCAAAGGCCCGGGCAAGCTCAGCCACCGGCGCAGGATCGCGCGCCTCATATGCGAGTTTGAGGAAAATGGCATCATTGCGCCCTGCCCCCTCGCGCAGCAGCACCTCCAGCCAGGATTCCAGCGTCGCCTTGTCGCGGATTTCCCCCTGCGAGATCGCCCATTCCAACCCATGACTCCAGGCAAATGCCCCCACCGGGAAGGCGGGCGAGAACCATTGCGCAAAGACATGCAGCGGGTTAGTGTTCATGGCTGTGCCCGTGCTGACCGTGCTGCCCGTGATCGTGCCCATGCGTGCGGCCATGGCCATAGGCCCCGCCCTCGGGGGCGAAGGGCGCAGTTATTTCGC
>CAYSBG010000012.1:0-14435 GCA_964429125.1 uncultured Aliiroseovarius sp. | reverse complement strand
GCCATTGTTGGGGATGCGTCGACTTTCGCCCTTCGGGGCACGTTTCAGGCGGGCGCGCTGGATGTGGCCTTGATGGTCGCGCGCGACCGGGGCGACATGGTTGGTTCCCTTGGTTTGGCCGGGCCTCTGGGGGACGCGTCCTGGAAGGCCGAATATGTCGGCTGGCAGTTGGCCAGCGGCGCCTATCGGCCCAGTTGGCTGGTAAGTGTTGCCAATTTCACCACGATCGGCGCGGTCAACATGTCATATTTTGGCGAGGTCTTTCATAACGGTTTCGGCGTCGCGCCGGGGACCGCGCTGGATGCTTTGCCGCCCGACCTGCTCAAACGGCTCGCAACCGGCCAGGTTTTCCTGACCGGGCGGGACTACCTGGCCCTGGGCGCATCACTGCAAGTAACCCCCGATTTGACCGTGACGCCGAGCGCGCTGATATCGCTGAACGACCCAAGTGCGCTTTTAAGCCTCGGGCTGAATTATGCGCTGGGCGACAACACCAATATAACCTTCAACTACAGCCAGCCTATCGGCCCCACGGGAACCAGCTTTGGCGGGCTGGAAACCAGCCTGGGCTCCGGCATTTTCGCAGGCCCGGCCCGCTCCGCCGAGCTCAAACTGGTGCATTTTTTCTGACCCCCTTCATCTTGGCTGAAATACCGCGGGGGGTTCCGGGGGGCAGCGCCCCCCGGCGGATCGTCGCCGTCAGGCGGCGAAATCAGGGCTTCTCCCCACGGGCCATCCGGGCGTTGATATCGGCGATGACCTCGGGCAGTTCGACCAGGGAATCGATCACATAATGCGCTCCGGATTGCTCCAGCATCGCCCGGGTTTTGGCCATGCGTCGTGCCATTTCGGCGTCGCTCAGGGTGGCTTCTTCCTCCAGCGTGTTGATGTTCATGTAGTTGGAATAGCGTACCAGCCCAACCCCCCAACACCCGGCGTTCAGCGCCTCGCCCACGCCGGAAATGGTGTCGTCGCATTTGACTACGCTCTTGATCTCGCTGATGCCCAACAGGTCGAGGTTCTTGTAAACCATGTGTGGCGCAGGGCGCGCACCGTGGATGACCTCGTCGCCGGCCACGGTAGCATCCAGCTTCAACCCCTGGGCAATCGCGTCGGCGTTGAGAACATCGACCATGGCACGGGTGAAGCCGGTGGAGGCGCCAAGCTTGATGCCCTGCGCCTGCAACGCGTTCATGGATTCTTTAATACCCGGCAACAAAGTGGTGTATTTCTTTAAACATTTCAGCTGCGCGGGTACGAAATCTTTAAACATTGCGTCGACATCAGCCTGATCCGGGTATTTGCCCTTGGCGGACTTCCACCGCTCGGCAATCACCGGATCCTCGGTCAGGGCCTTGATATGCAGGTCCTTGCGCAAGCCCATCGGCCCCCGGGCTTCCTCCATCGAGATCGGCACGCCGGCGTTTTCGAATACCTCGACAAAAACCACTGCGGGCGCAATGACATAGGCGTCGGCCAAGGTGCCGGACCAGTCAAGGATTACGGCCTGAACCGGGCCCCGGTATTCGCGGGCATAGGTGTAGGGAGAGGGGGTCATGTGCGTTTCCTTTCGCGTTTCATTCCAGTCAGGCGGTAAGCCGCGCGCGTTCGCGCATGGCGGTTTCGGGGGGCGCCGCATTGGCCACGCCCATCTCGGCGAGGGCCTCGGCCGCGGCGCAGGCAACGGCGCGCATCACATGTTCGTCCATCTGGCCAATATGGCCAAGTCGGAAGCTGTCAACTTCTGTCAGTTTCCCAGGGTATATGATAAAACCTTTGCTTTTCATGATATTATAGAAATTTTCAAAGGAAAATGCTGAGTCTGCCGGGCAGAAAAACGTGGTGATGATCGGGCTGAGCCACGCGTTGTCGAGCAAGGTTTCAAAGCCCAAGGCACGCATTTCAGCGACCAGAACATCACGGTTTCGCCCATATCGGGCGCCACGTCCTGCCACGCCACCTTCGGCTCTATGCAGGCGCAGCGCCTCAAGAAAAGCGGCGACGACATGGGTTGGCGGGGTGAAACGCCACTGGCCGGTCTTGTTCATATGTGCCCATTGAGCGTGCACGTCCAGGCTAAGCGAGTGGCTTTGCCCCCTGGCGGCTCCCAGCGCTTCTTTGCGGGCAATGACAAAGCCGAAACCAGGCACGCCTTCGATGCATTTATTGGCGGATGAAACCAGCGCCTCAAAGGGGATTTCTGACGGCTCGACCGGTACGGCCCCGAAGGCGGACATCGAGTCGATCAGCAGTTTTCGACCGGCATTCTCGACCGCCTCGGCGATCTCGGCCAGCGGGTTGAGAATGCCCGAGGAAGTCTCGCAGTGGATTGCGACAACATGGGTGATATCAGAATTATTTGCAAGTATATCAGCAACTTCCGCCCCGCGTGGTGGTAAATAATCGCCCTTGTCCAACAAGGTGCACCGCCGCCCCAGATAGGCAAGTGTTTCGGCGGCGCGTTTGCCGTAGGCGCCGTTTGCCAGCACCAGCGCATGGCCGTCGCGGGGCACGAAACTGCCCAGCATAGCCTCAACAGCGAACGTGCCGGACCCCTGCATCGGCACGCATTCATAGGCCCGTTTTTCGGTGCCCAGCATGTCCAGCAATTGCGTGCGCAAACTGGCCGTCATGGCGCGAAAATCGCCGTCCCACGATCCCCAATCCCGCAGCATCGCTTGTTTGGTGGAATAAGCAGTAGTCAGAGGGCCGGGGGTGAGCAAAAAGGGCTCTCCCAGTCTGGGGTTTTCGAGGGCGTTGGCCATGTTTTGCTCCGTTGTGCTGCGGGTGGTTTGACCTTTCCTGATACATATGTAAAATCAATAATTAGCATAGAAATATAGGTACAACTTATGGTAATCGCATGCGCCATGCGCAACTAAGGGCATTTCATCATGTCGCTTCACGGGGCGGTTTTTCCCGTGCGGCCAAAGCGCTGGGGCTTTCGCAGCCAGCAATTTCCGAGCAAGTTCGGGGACTTGAACAGGAAAATGACGTGCAGCTGTTCCTACGCGAAGGGCGCCGCGTGGTGCTGACCGAGGTTGGCGAGCGGCTGTTTCGACTAAGCGAACGGTATTTCGAAACCGAAGCAGAGATGGCCGACCTTTTGAGCGAATCGCGGGCTGCGCCGGTGGGCAAGCTGCGGCTGATGGTTGATTCCGCGCATCATGTAACGGGCCTGCTGACGGCGTTTCGCGCCCGCCACCCCGGCATTTCCCTGCATGTACGCAGCGGCAATACCGAAGCAGTTATCGCAGCCCTGCAGGGGTATGAGGCAGAGGTAGGTCTGGCAGGAACCAAGGATTTCGGGCGTGAAATGAAGGTGTTAACCTTGGGCGCCAGCCCAATCGTCGCCTTTGCCTCGCGCGGCATACTGGCAGGCGGGCGGGCCAGAACACTGGCGGAGCTGGCAGAGTTCCCCCTAGTTTTGCGTGAGAAGGGGTCGAAAACCCGGGCCAAGCTGGAGGCGGAAGCGAGCCGCTGCGGCTTTCGCCTGAGGCCGGCAATCGTGGCAGAGGGACGCGAAGCGGTACGAGAAATCGTTGCGTCGGGTGCCGGCGTCGGCTTCGTTTCGCGCGCCGAGCTTGGTCACGACCCGCGTTTGCTGGAAATACCGCTAAAAGGTCACCGGATGGCGATGCAGGAAAGCCTGGTCCACCTCGCCACGCGGGCGGATGTGCGGGTCATTCGGGTGTTCATGGACTTTGCCCGTAAATATACTGGTGATGCCGACTGAAGAGTTGCGCTGCAACGCGGATGCGGAAATATTTCTTGCCTGCCTCATGGAGATGATGTTTTCGTTGCCGGGACAAGGGGAGGTGCATATGGGCGGATTGGCCGAGGGGCTATGGCAAGCGTGGAAATTGATTCTCACCTTCGACCGGTCCTTGTACGAGATCGTTTTCCTGTCGTTGCGGGTTACGTTGACGGCGGTTATCATCGCCTCGGCAATCGGCTTGCCATTGGGCGCGTGGCTGGTAATCAACCGTTTCCGCGCACGTCGGTTTACCATTGCCTTTCTGAACGCATTGATGGGTTTGCCGCCGGTTGTGGTCGGGTTGGTCGTCTATTTGCTGTTGTCGCGCTCGGGCCCTTTTGGGGTGCTCGGATTGTTGTTCACACCGACAGCGATGATTATCGCCCAGGTGATCATCATCACGCCATTGATTGCGTCGATTGCGCATCAGACCATGCGTGATTTGTGGGCGGAATATCACGACTTGCTGTTGTCGCTGAATGCCAGCCGGGCGCAACGCATTGCCGCGATTCTGTGGGACGGGCGCCGGGCATTGTTGACCGCCATGCTCGCAGGTTTTGGCCGCGGGATTGGCGAGGTTGGGGCGATCATGATCGTCGGCGGCAATATCGACCATGTGACGCGGGTACTTACCACGGCGATTTCATTGGAAACGGGCAAGGGAAATTTTGCTTTTGCCGTGGGGCTGGGCCTGATCCTGATCACGCTTTCGTTGAGCGTGAACATGGCCACCCACTGGGTTTCGCGTACCGAGCGTGCCAGCGTTTGGTAGGGACATTTTGACCCGGCACCATGTGTCAATTGCGGACAGAATGCCCGGCTTTGCAGCCTTGGCAGGGGGGCAGGGATGGTGCATTCTGGCCCGCATAAACAGCAGGTAAAGCACCGGTGCCCAACAGAAATACTCACCAGAAACCCCCGCCTATCCTTCCCCTGACCTTAAAGGGTGCGGTGGCGCGTCGCCGTGGAAAGGTGTTGGTCGGGCCGGTGGATTTGCACCTTGAGGCTGAGGGCTTCACGATCGTTATGGGCCCAAATGGTGCGGGGAAAACCTCGCTATTGCGGCTGATGCACGGGCTTCAGCGGGTGGTACAAGGCGAAGTGCGCTGGGCCTTGCCAGAGGCCCAGGCGCGGGCGCGCCAGGCCTATGTGTTTCAGACGCCGATCATGATGCGCCGCCATGTTGTGGACTCGATCGCCTACCCGTTGCGTTTGCGCGGGGTAGGCAGGAAGCTTGCGCGCCGACGGGCCGGTGAATGGGCTGAACGCGTTGGGCTGGGCCACGCGCTTGACCGGCCCGCGCCGGTCCTGTCAGGGGGCGAAAAACAAAAACTGTCGCTGGCGCGCGCCCTTATAACCGATCCGGATATTTTGTTTCTGGACGAGCCCTGTGCCAATCTGGACGGGCGTGCCACACGGGAAATCGAAACGCTTTTAACCGAGGCGCAGGCGGCCGGCACGCGTATCGTCATGGCCACGCACCATATGGGCCAAGCCCGACGGCTGGCCGATGATGTGGTGTTTTTATACGCGGGAAAAGTGCACGAAACCGGCCCGGCCACGTCCTTTTTCAAAGCCCCCCGCAGCCGTGAGGCCTCGGCTTTCATCAAGGGAGATATTGTCGAATGAACCTGTTGAAATGGCTGTTGATGCTTTGCCTGGGGGGGCTGGGTTTGGCCCCGGCGCAGGCCGATGAGATACGCCTTGCGGTGACCACGTCGTTTCACAATTCCGGTCTGGCCGATGTATTGCTACCGGAAATCAAGGCCGACCTTGGCCTGGATCTACACTTGTTGGTGGTCGGAACCGGCCAGGCGTTGAAGCTGGGCGAGCAGGGCGATGTGGATGCCATTCTGGTGCATTCACGCGCGGCTGAAGAGGCTTTTCTGGCCGCCGGTTTCGGCACCCATCGGCGCGAGATCATGTATAACGATTTTGTCCTGATCGGCCCGGGCGAGGACCCGGCGGGTATCAAGGGCGCAGACAGCGCTGTGCAGGCTTTGCGCAGAATTGCCGATGCGGGCGCGGTGTTTGTCAGCCGCGGGGATGAAAGCGGCACGCACAAAAAGGAACGCGCACTCTGGCAGGCGGCGGGGGTGGATTTACAAGCTGCCGGTGCCTGGTATCGCGCCGCCGGATCGGGGATGGGGGCGACCCTGAACACGGCATCGGGGATGAATGCCTATGTTCTGGCGGACCGGGCCAGCTGGCTGAATTTTGGCAACAAGGGTGAACTGGAATTGCTGTATTCCGGCGATCCTGTCTTGTTCAATCAATACGCGTTCATCCCGGTGAACCCGGAACGTTTTGCCCATGTGAAAACCGCGCAGGTGGCGGCGCTTGAGGCCTGGCTGACCAGCGACAAGGCGCGCGGGTTGATTGACGGCTATCGGATAAATGGCGAACAATTGTTTACCTTCAACGCGACGCCAAAATAGGCAAATACGCGAAATGTGCTGAAACGGAGGGCGCACAGCGACATTGTATGGTATTCAGATCGGAAAAATGAAAGTGCTGAATCAGGTGCCGGGCGGCTGATGCGGGGCGATCTGGGCCAGATCGGCGCCGGGCGTTTCCAGAACACGAAAGGCTTCGCGCAGGCCCCCATCGGTGAGTTCGCGCGAGACAGCGAGCAAGGTGCCCTCCTCCAGCCCGGCGCAAAGCTCGGCCATATGCGCCAGCTCTTCGCGGGCCACAGGCAGGGCGGCTTCGGTGTCGGGCGCGCCATAATGGCTGACGAAATGACCGGCGAGCGCGGTTTCCAGGGCGGCCAGTTCGGGTTGGGTGATGCGGGCCACGGCCACCAGCGTTACCCGGCCAAAGCTGTCCAGCCCAAGCCAGCCATTGGCAAACTCCTGACGGGCCTTGCCGGTGAGGTCGCTTTCCTCCCAATTGGAAAACTCAAAGCCACCGGGCACTGCCCATTCGCCCGCGTTGGCGGTGCGGTGGAATACCAAAGTGTCGCTTTCGTCCAGGTGCAGGGCGCGGGCAAGTCTCATGAGAGCGGCTCCAACAAGTCTGTGAGAGGTACCAGGTTGGTATTTTCGCCACGGCGTAGCAGCATGGCGAAATTGGCGTCGATGCCAAGGAAATGTCCGCGGACTTCTCGCTCGTTCAGGGGAAAGGCAATCTCTTTGCCCATGCCTTGGGCCAGGCCGCGCCAATCGCTGTGTAAGGCACGGGTCTCGCCCATATCCAGCCTGTTGAGCCAGATCAACGCGTGGCGCGCCCAGCTTTCCAGAAGACGCAAAGGGTTTATGTCGCCGCAGCCTTCTTCGACAAGCGAGGTACGGGTCGGATCGAGCCCACCCTCGCCCTCGTCCCGGGGCAAGCGTTGCAAATCGAAGCCAACCACCAGCCAATTGGGGGGCGTTTGGGGGTCATTGCCGGATGCGGCCACCCGCATTTGTCCGGCACGCGCCCCGTTGACCCACAACGCGCCGTTCCAACCCAGATGCACTGCGACTTCGGGGGGCGCCAGCGCGCCAAGCGCATTTTGCATACCCAGGGCACAGGCAGGCAGCGCCAGCATGGCTTGTTCGAGCGGCTGTTCAGGCGCCAGAACCAACGACGCACGCAGGTGGTTTTCGCTGATCCGATAGATGATCAGACCGCTGTCGCACCCCAGCATGGCACGGGTCGTCGCCTTGGCAAACGGGTCACCGGCCACCAGTTCCTCGCCCTGCATCAGGGGCGGAAAAGTAGCCGGGCGGGGGGCTTCAAACAGGCTGTCATCGTTCATACGTTGCCCTCTGCGATCAGGCGCCTGGCCAGAATGCGGAATGCTTCGGCTTGCGGCGAGTCGGGTTTGGCCACGACGATAGGGGCGCCAGCGTCCGCGGCAAGGCGAATGTCGATATCCAGCGGCAATTCGGCCAGAAGCGGCGCGCCAATGCGTTGAGCCTCGGCGGCGACACCTCCATGGCCAAACGTGTGTTCCTCGTGGCCGCATTGCGAGCAGATATGAGTCGACATGTTTTCGATCATGCCAAGGATCGGTACCGACATCTTGTCAAACATATCCATGCCCTTGCGCGCGTCCAGAAGGGCAACATCCTGTGGGGTGGACACAATGATTGCACCATCCAGCCGGGCCTTTTGCGCGAGCGTCATTGGCACATCTCCGGTTCCGGGTGGCAGGTCGACCAGCAAAACGTCCAGCGTTCCCCAGGCAACCTGGGTAAGCAACTGGCCGAGCGCGCCAATCAACATCGGGCCGCGCCAGACCACGGCCTCGTCTTCGCGGGTCATCAGGCCGATCGACATCATCGTGACCCCGTGATTGCGCAGGGGAAGGATCACCTTGCCATCTGGCGAGGCCGGGTGGCCGGAAACGCCAAGCATGCGCGGTTGCGAAGGGCCGAACACGTCTGCATCCAGCAGGCCAACCCGCTTGCCTTCGGCGGCGAGCGCACAGGCGAGGTTGGCGGAAACCGTGGACTTCCCAACCCCGCCCTTGCCTGAAGCGATGGCAATAATGCGTGCAACTTCTGGTAAAGGTACCGGGCCTTTGGGTTTGCCACCAAGGTCCGGGGGCGCTTGCGGGGCGGTGGTAGCGGCGGTCATCGGTGCGCTGACCGAGGTCACGCCTGGCAGGGCTTTGAGGGCGGCTTCGGCGGCGTCACGCACCGGGGTCATGGCCTCGGCCTGCGCGCCAGGCACCTCCAGCACAAAGCGCACAGCGCCCTCCTCGACTGCCAAGGCGCGCACCATGCCGGCGTTAACGATGTCGTTTCCGTCGGGGGTCTTGATCTCGGCTAATGTCGCCAGAACTTTGGCCCGGGTAATGCTCATGGGCGCGCCCCGCGGGATTGACGGCCACGGGCGGTGGCCCCTACACTTGGCTTATGCGCGCTTTCCATGTTGTTCTCCTGATTTTTGTTATTGTTGCGGCGCCGCTTGATGCCGCACCGCGAGAGGTGCGTCTGTTCGCGGCACCGGAATTGGTCGAGACGGGGGTGCTGCGTTATGCCTTGCCGCGTTTCAAGCTGAAGACGCAGATCCGGGTTGTTCTGGTCGCGGATCGTTCGATGGCCGAAGTGATCCTGGCGCAACAGGCGCCCGAAGATGTGGCGCCGCTGTTCACGGGGCCGGGTGGGAGCTATGCTGCCTGGCCGGTCGGCACACCAGAGGCACCGGTAAAACGTTTTCTGGACTGGCTGGCTTCCGAGATCGGGCTGCGGACGCTGACAAGCTATCAGCGGGACGGCCTGCAGGTGGTGTTTCCGGTAGAGGCGCGGCCAGATCAGGTGGAGACCTCTCTGCCTCAAGGAGATGTGGTCGCCGGGCGGTCGCTGGCCTATCGAAATTGCGGACGCTGTCATGTGATTGGCGCTGACAACCGGATGCAAGGCATTGAATCCACCCCGTCTTTCGCATTGCTGCGGGTTCTGCCAGACTGGCAGGCGCGCTTTGCCACATATTATAGACGCATCCCGCATCCGGCGTTTACCCAGATCGACGGTCTGACCGAACCGTTCGACGCAATGCTGCCGTCGCCTATCGCACCCCTGGCCCTGACGCTTGACGAGTTCAACGCAATTCTGGCCTTTGTCGCGCGGGTTGACCCGGCCGATCTTGGTGCGCCATTGGAGGCGCGCTAGAGCATGTCGCACCAAATCGAATTCGTCCGGAGGGGCGAGCGCTTTTGCTTGCGCAAACGCTGCCTCGCCCCGCCAGCCGAATGCCGCAATCTGATCAGGCGCGCCACGCGCTAAACCGCGTCGGGTGGAAAATCCTGTCCACCGAGTGCTCGGGAAATATGCGCTGAAGGGGTTCAATGGTCACGTCGTTTTGACAGGTAATCATCCGTGGTGCGAACCCGCGGGCGGTCATCGCTTTTGAATGGATTGTCCGCCCCGGAGCCACCATATTGCGCCTGCACACGGCAGTCCGGGCACAGGCGTATTAGCCGGGCCTGGGCGCTGGTGGCGAACATCGGATGCTTCTCTGCCAGTTGCGCGGCGATACGTTCGACTGTGGATTTCACCCCGAACGGGGCGCCGCATTCGACACATTCAAACGGCGATTCCCGATAAAGGACCCGTTGCGCAAGGGCCTGATCGGAAAGATCAAACCGCGGCTCAAGCCGGATGGCATTTTCCGGGCATACCTGAGCACACAACCCGCATTGCAGGCAGGCATCCTCTTGAAAGCGTAGCTCGGGGTTGTCAGGATTGTCGGCCAGCGCTCCGGGCGGGCATTGGCCGACGCAGGACAGGCACAGCGTGCAGGCATCCGCATCGACGTTGACCGTTCCGTAGGGGGCACTGTCCGGAAGCGGAATCGGCGCCTTTGCCTCGGGGTTGAGGGCACGCGCGGCCAGGCGGGCGACCTGTCGGCGGCTCCCCATGGGCAGAACCGGCGCCTCGACCGGCGCCGGGGCGATGTAATTCCAGGCCATTTCCTCGGCCATTTCCGGGTCATCGGCGGGAAAGATCCGTATGCGTTCGTTGCCCGCGATGGCCATGGCCAACGCGGCTTCGCGGGTGATGGTTTCCGGCTCGGTTTGCGGGCCAAGCAGCAGGCCCACACAGCTGAAGCCAACGCCAAGAGCGGCGAGCATTTCCGCGTGGCCAAATACGGGAAGCGAGGGCACTTCGAACGGGATAACATCGGCTGGCAAGCCGCGAGAAAAGCGGGCGGTATGGGCGATCAACTCGCTGCCAAAGCCGCTGTCATGCACTAAAAGGCGCGGTGTTTGCCCACCCGCCTTGCGGAAGGCATCCGCAAGGGTTTGCAGCCGGCGGAATTGAAAGGCCGGCGTTGGCGCGTCAAAGCTGATCGCGCCAGAAGGGCAGACGGCCGAGCAATCCCCACAGCCGGCGCAAATTGCCGGATCAACGCTGACATGGCTTCCAGAAGGCGAAATCGCCCCGGTTTCGCAGGCGTCAATGCAACGCGTGCAGCCGGTTATCCCGGCCCGGGCATGGGCGCAAAGCAGCGGCTCGGTTTTTGCGAAAAGCGGTTTCTCAAAAGTTCCGACCAGGGTGGAGGCTTTGAGAATGGCGGCGGCAACGCCGCGGCTGTCGGAAGGTTCGGCGCGCAGGTATCCGTCGCGTTTTTCGCCTGCGGAAAACAGTTTTCCGCCGCTCAGATCAAGGATGATGTCGCATTCCGAGCGCCCGCCATCGCGTGGGGCGGTAAACGCCGGTTCGCGTCCGCCGGGGGTAAGCTGGCGCAGCCCGTCGATGGTGACGTTGAAACCGCCGAGGCTGCCGGTCGCTTTGCCCAAGGTGCCGCAAACAACGTCAAAACGACGGTCCAGGATCGGGCTTTCCGGGGGCTGATCCAAAAGCACGGTGACCACCAGTATCTCGGCCAATTGTGCGGCTGCATCCAGTGCCAATGCCGCAGGCCCCACGATCAGACAGCGCCCTTGCGAGGTGATATCAAAGGTTTTCTGCATCGGCGCGTCAAGCAGGCTTTCGGCCACGAGTGCGGCCATTTTCGGCCCGGCTTTCGCGCCTTCTTCGGACCATCCGGCACGATCGCGCAGGTCGAGAAAATCGGGAATCTCAGCACCGATTTCGTCGGCCAATTCTTCGAATACCGGGGCCTCTTGCCGACAGGCAATCAACGCCTCTCCTTTGCCTATCTCACGGGCAGCCAAGGCTATTTCGTCAGAGCAGAGTGCGGAATATACGCGCGAACACTGCAAGCCGGTTGCTTGCGCCAGGGCATGGGCATCCATGGCCTGACTACCCAAACAATCGCATAAAATCAATCTTTTAGCCATGGTGTTCCTCGCCCGATTTTCCGCGCGTACCCTCCGGGCACGGTGATTCCCCCAATTACACTTCCATTGAATGCATCGCCGGTAAAGGGGTGATTCGGGTTTTTGCATTCCTTTGTATTCCGACTATTTTTATTGGCTTTTACCATGTGGACAAACTGTCCGACGGCGCGACGGCAGAGCGTATTCGGCTGGTCGAAATGTCCAGCTTTTCTTCCAGGGAGAAGAATATCGTCGAGCCCGGCAGAAACTCCTTTGATGTACACGCCATGGGCTTCAGTATGAAACCAAGAAAAGGGAAATGTGCGCATGAACGGGCACGGTGACGAAAAAACCATCTCGATGCCGCTGGGGGTTGTCATCCGGCGAGTGCCCGGCGTCACGCATTGGGCGGCATATGCGTGGCGGGTCGTTGCGGTGCTGCCGGGGGCGGCTCCGAAGCAGTGGAAGGAACTGCGCCGTGAAGGCGACGTGGTCGAGTATCACGCAGCGACCCTGACGTTGGAATTGCATCGCGCCGAAGCCGAAGCATATCGCAATGGATTGTCTGCCGCGGTGCCGTCGGTGTTTGTGGTGCTTGACCCGGCCGAGGGCGAATTTGGCGTGTCGGTGCGTCTGGTCACGGCCTCGCCCTATGAAGCACAGGACTATGCCGATACCGGCGAGGAGATGGTCGAGCAGGTGGCGATGCCTGCCGGGCTTGTGGCTTGGGTCGAAGCCTTTACCAGCCGCCATTTTGCGGAAGAAGTCTTTGTCAAGCGTCGCCGCAACAAAGAGCGGGTCGATCTGGTCGAGACTGGTATTGGCGATGCGCGCATTGCCAAGGAAAGCGACGTATATGCCTCGCCCCGGCTCAAGCGGGAGGCGCGCGGATGAGCCGGCTGGACGCATGGAGCCGGCGCAAGGCGCGAGTGGCGGAGGCGGAGGCGGCAGAGGCGCGCCTGGCCGAGCATGCCGCAGTCGAGGCGGCGACGGCTGAAAAGTCAGATGCGGAAATCTGCGCCGATCTGGGCCTGCCTGACCCGGATACCCTGACCCCTGGGGACGATTTTGCTGCATTCCTGAAGAAGAACGTGCCCGAGCGGTTGCGCCGCCGGGCTTTGCGGGTGTTGTGGCGCACCAACCCGGCTTTGGCCAATGTCGATGGCTTGGTAGACTACGGGGAAGATTTCACCATGGGGACCAACGCGGGCGAAGTGCTGGCCACTGCCTATCAGGTTGGCAAGGGGTTCGTGGCAAAGGTGGTGGCGCCAGAGGCGGACAGCCACGATATTTTGGCCGAGCCTGCGTCCGTTAAACAGATCGCGCCGGAAAAGGCCGAAGTTTTCGAAGAGGAAGTTTTCGAAGAACCTTTGGCCATTCCTGCCCCCGCCAGTTCTGGCGAAGACACCCCGGAAGAAGTCGCGCCAATCCGCCGGCGCATGCGCTTTGAATTCACTGATCAGGAGATGAATACTTAAATGAATGCCGCTGTGAAAACTCCAGAGATCCCCGAAGAAGACCGGCTGCGCGCCGATATGTATGATTTTCTTGGCGCGCTCCTGGCGGCTCCACCCAACAAGGCGTTGCTGGCACAAACCGCGGCGTTGGAGGCGGATGACAGCGTCCTTGGCCAGGCAATCGGCGCCATGGCGCGGGTGGCCAAGGCAGTCAGCCCTGTGGCGGTTGAAGGCGAGTTCACCAACCTTTTCATCGGTCTTGGGCGCGGCGAGCTACTGCCTTATGCGAGCTTTTATCTGACAGGCTTTCTTAACGAAAAGCCGCTGGCCAGCCTGCGCAAGGATATGAAGGCCTTGCATATCACGCGCGCGCCGAACCGGTTTGAGCCAGAGGATAACATGGCCAGCCTGTGCGAGATGATGGCCGGGATGATCCGTGGCCGTTTCGGCGCACCGGTGCCGATTGCCCGCCAAGAGGCATTCTTCAACCGGCATATCGCCCCCTGGGCGCAACACTTTTTTGCCGACCTTGAGACTGCACAAAACTCGGTTTTTTATGCAGCGGTCGGCGCAACCGGAAGCGCCTTCATGGAAATTGAACGCGAGGCTTTTCGGATGAGCGCGGGTCAGGCCCCGCACATGTAACCGCCCTTTGGGGCCAACAAGGGAGAGAAAAATGGACAAGAAAGAAACGGCCGACACGTCGCGCCGGGGCTTCCTCAAACTGGCAGCGGCCAGCGCGCCGGCTGCAGCCGTCGTTGCCGCCTCGGGGGGCACAGCCGCCGCGGCCGGGGTTGAAGAAACCACCGAGGGCTTGCGCGAAACCGCGCATGTCAAAGCCTATTACGACAGCGCCAAGTTCTAGGGGTGCCGCGCAATCGGGGCGAATGGTTGCGAGACGCCCGAGTGTTCCCGACGCACGACCCCTCACAAGGCGGTTAGCCGCCGATACTCAAGGAGAAGCATATGCTCAGGAAAAAGACCAACGGGGTTGCGAGACGCCCCCAACGGACCAGCCTCCTGTCGAACATTTCAGACACATCCGTTGACCGCCGTACATTTTTGCGTGGCTCGGGCCTTGCCATTGGCGGGCTGGCAGCGATTGGCGCCACCGGTGGCGCGGTCACACAGGCCAACGCCCAGGAAGCCATGGGCGAGGCGATCGAGACGGTCAAATCCATTTGCACCCATTGTTCGGTCGGCTGCACGGTGATTGCCGAACTGGACAACGGCGTTTGGGTTGGCCAGGAGCCTGGTTGGGACAGCCCGTTCAGCCTGGGTGCCCATTGCGCCAAAGGCGCGGCGGTGCGCGAACATGCGCATGGCGAGCGGCGCCTGAAATACCCGATGAAGAAAGAAGGCGGGGTGTGGAAGCGCATTTCCTGGGATCAGGCGATCGAAGAGATCGGCGACAAGATGGAAACCATCCGCGACGAAAGCGGCCCGGATAGCGTGTACTGGCTGGGCTCGGCCAAGTTCAACAACGAACAATCCTATCTGTTCC
>CAYSBG010000011.1:0-15111 GCA_964429125.1 uncultured Aliiroseovarius sp. | reverse complement strand
GTGGCGCGCAGGTTCAGCATGGCATCAAAGCGGCCTTCGCCGACAAGGCTCATCCGGTAAGCCAGCGACGAGCGGAATTTACGAGTGACCGGCGGCACCGCGCCTTCTTTCCAGTGCCAGGCATCCATGGCCGGGCGCGCAGCGAGAAGCGTGGCGGTATCAAGTTGGTTGCAGCTACTGGCGCGAATCGGATTGCCATTCAGAAAGGCGCCCGCGCCGAGTGCTGCGCTATACATCCTGTCGCTAACCGGCAGATATACCGCGGCGGCTGTCACCTTGCCATTTGTTACAACGGCCAGGGAGTGCGCCCAACCCGCGCTGCCTTCGATAAACGAACGGGTGCCATCGATCGGGTCTATGATGAACTGATGATCGGTGGATAGGCGGGCGGCGTTGTCTTCGGTTTCTTCGGACAGCCATCCATAGGCAGGGCGCGCGGCGAGGAGCGAGTCATGCAGCATTTTGTCAACAGCCAAATCGGCTTCGGTAACCGGGCCCGCATCGCCAGGTTTTTCCCAGGTTTCCGGGTCTGCCTTGAAATAGCCGAGTGCAATTTTTCCCGCGCGACGCGCGGATTGGGTAAGCAGGGTCAGGTCATCCAGCACTTGGTCAACCACCGGCAAGTACCATTCCGTCAAGCAAAAGCGAGGGAACGCGGCGACTGAGGTGATCCTCGGCGTCATTAGAGGGAATGATCCGTCCCAGCATATCGCGCAGATTTCCGGCAATTGTGCATTCGTTAACCGGGTAGGTCACTTCGCCATTTTCAACCCAAAAACCCGAAGCACCGCGGGAATACTCGCCGGTGGTCGGATTGATCGTTGATCCCATGAACGAGGTGATCATCATTCCCGTACCCATGTCACGCAACATCTCTTCAGGATTGCGAGCGCCTGAAGTCAGGGTGACGTTACTGACCGAAGGAGAAGGGCCGGAGGAGGTACCACGCGCGGCGTTGCCAGTGCTTTGCATGCCCAGATTTCGTGCCGTGGCAAGGTCCAAAATCCAGCCAGTCAGCACGCCGTTGTCAATGATCTTGCGCTCAGAGGTGGGCAGGCCCTCGCCATCAAAAGGTTTCGAACCAGCTATACGGCGGCGGTGGGGTTGCTCCACCAACGACAGGGCTTCGGGCAGGACTATCTCGCCCAAAGCGTCCCGCAGCCACGAACCACCACGCGTTATGGTGGCACCATTGATGGCGTTTAGCACATGTCCTATCAGCGACGATGAAACACGCCGGTCAAACAGCACCGGGTAGGTGCCGGTAGGCGGCTGTCGCGCGCCAGCGCGGGCAACCGCGCGAACACCTGCTTGGCGACCGATTTCTTCGGGCGTGGGCAGATCGGCCTGAAAAATGCGCGACTCGCTTTTGTAGTCGCGTTCCATCGCGTCACCTTCGCCAGAAATTGCGACCGCATAGGTGCTGCGCGAGGTGCGCGCGTAGCCGCCAGAGAAGCCGTTGGATGCGGCCAGATGGAAGGCGCTGCGGCCATATCCGGCTGAAGCCGCTTGCACTTGTGACACCCCCGAGACCGTTAGGGCGGCCTGCTCGGCGCGGCGCGCATCTTCTTCCAACGCTGCGGGCGCAGGTTCGGCGCTTGGGTCTTCAAGTTCCAGCTCTGCAATATCCCAGCCAAGTGCAAGCTGATCCTGGTCGGCCAGGCCGATATAGGGGTCTTGCGGCGCCTCTCGGGCCATGGCAACTGCACGTTCAGCCATTGTTGTAATCGTTGCCGCAGATGCATCGGAGGCCGAGACAATCGCCTGACGCTGGCCGATCAGCACCCTCAAGCCAAGGTCGACCCCTTCGGATCGTTCAGCGTGCTCCAGCTTGCCATCCAGAACGTCGATGGAAAGCGAGGTCTCCTCTCCAACCATCGCGTCGGCGGCATCGGCCCCGGCCTTTTTCGCAGCGTCCAGAAGCGCGCCTGTGAGGTTTTCTAGCCTATTCGTCATAGCAGGGCCCTTTCGCGTTGGCAGAGAGGTAATGTGCCCCGGTTGCGGACGCAAGGCTGCAAACCGCAGGCAATCATCCTTAAATGTAATATGTAACCCGGCTCAACCTTGGTACCAGCAGGCCGGGTTCCAAGTGAACGATGTAAATGGGAACACCAAACAAAGAGGGCCGCAGGAAAACCCAGCGACCCCCATTTGGTTCACAAAGCCAGCTTACTGCAGGCGCTGCCCATTGGCCAGAATCTGACCGTTGGATTTCACTTCTATGGTCGAAAGGATTTCGTCCTCGGCGTCGCCAGGTCGACCAAACATACCCATCATCATCCGCATGCCCATAGCGTCATCATCACTCATCAGGCCCATGGAGATCAATGTATCCAGCAACCCGTTGGCGCCAACAAGACGCAAGTTGACCGAGCCGTCTGGCGCCGGCAGACCATCGAAGGTTTCCAGGTCATCATTGTTAAAGACAAAGCTGCCTTCTCCGGTGAGTTCGGCCCCAGCAGCGCTGACTTTCAGCTGGTTGAGCGAAAGGGAGTATATCTCAAACGGAATGTCTTTGCCGTTTAGCGCTGCTGCATTAGCCGGGTCGAGTGCATCGAAAAGCCAGTTCGCCTTGGCTGCCAGATCAATGATCATCGTTGCCGGGTCATGCGGCATTGCGCCGGTTGGATCGAGCATACCCCAGATCATTTCGTCGGGGGCGAAGGCTTCGACCTTGATCAAAGCCGACAGATCTTGGGGAACATCGGATTTTGCCAAAGGCATGGACATATCGGCAATGAGCTTTTGCGCCGTGAAATTGATCGGCAAGGGAATGTCAGAGCCTGCCAACGCTACCGCGAGATCGGAGAACCGTGTCCCATAGCGAAGATTGGCCTTGCTCATGGCAAAAGCAAAACTGCTGCCGGTGGTAGAAGACGAACCCGTGGCAAAACTATCACCATCGCGGAACGAGAACTCGGTCTGACCTTTTCCAAACGCCATTTCGAAATCGAAGGCCATGCCATCCTGAAGCGCCTGGTAAACGTCGTTGGGGTCATACACCATCGGAATAGCCATTTTACCCGCCATGTTCACCCGCTCGGTCTGACCGCGCACCGAGAATGTGCCCTGGCCTTCAGGGTCGTTGGCGGCAAACTGATAGCGCATACCACCTTCGGCGATCAGGTTTTGCTCAATGACCCGCAAATCACCAGATTTGACCGACCAGTCTCCCGATAAACCGGCAAAACCCATCTGGAATTTGGCAACATTCAGCGGCGCACCGTCGACAACCAGAGAATTGAGTTCCAGAGAAACCTCATCCCCGGTGAAGATGTATTTCATATCTTGCGGCGTCCCTTTGGCCACCATCTGCATGCCCGGCAGGTAATAAGTGAACGCCATGTCGACCGTTTCGCCTTCTGTCGGCCTCACGCTCACTGAAACCGGTGAAGTTTCGGGCATGACAATAGCAACCGTACCGTCGCCATTGTCTACAAACCGCATTTCGCCAAAAGTAATGCCAACGGTGCCGCCATCTTCAGGAAGTGGCATGGTCATATTTAAGCCAGTGACGTCCAACCCGCTGCCGGACGGCATTTCTTTGGCCGTTATGGCGTAGCCGTATCCCTCCAAATACCCCCGCCAATTATCCCAGACCTGTTGCGGTGTGACTTGAGCAAAGCTGGCAGTACTGCTTAGAAATACGGCGGCAAGGGCGCCGGCACCCATTGAATAGCGTGTGTGCATGATAAACCTTTTCCTGTTAAAACCATATATGAGAGAATGACTCGGAGACGCGCCATATTCAAGGCATGTATTCCGTGGTTCAATGAAAAACAATAATCCAATGGGATGGGTTCAGAATGACGGATATCGCAGGTAAAACCGTGGTGGTTACTGGTGCAAGCCGGGGTATAGGAGAGGCGGCAGCGCGGGCTTTTGCCGACCGGGGCGCGAATGTTGCCCTGCTGGCACGCTCAACACGAGAAATTGAGCGGATTGCTGTTGAAATTGGCGCTTCTGCTTTGGCTGTTCCGTGTGATGTGGCCGAGTGGGGCCAAGTGGATAAAGCGATTAAACGCGTGCTCAACGCTTATGGCCGGGTCGACGTGTTGGTAAATAATGCTGGCATTATTGAGCCGATAAGCGCCTTGGCCACGTCAGATCCGGCCGGGTGGGGCAAGGTGATCGACGTCAACCTTAAAGGCGTTTATCACATGGCGCGCGCAGTGCTTCCTCATATGAAAAAGGCGCGTGAAGGTACTATTCTGACCATTTCCTCCGGGGCTGCACATCACCCAATGGAAGGCTGGGCGCATTATTGCGCCTCCAAGGCCGGGGTGCATATGCTGAACAAATGCCTGCACAAGGAGGAAGCCGGGCGTGGCATTCGCGCCATTGGCTTGTCGCCGGGCACAGTCGCCACCGAAATGCAGCGCGAAATCAAGGCGTCCGGCGTCAACCCCGTAGCCGCGTTGGAATGGAGCGACCATATCCCGCCGGAATGGGTGGCCCGTGCCTTGGTCTGGATGAGCAGTCCGGATGCAGATGATTTCCTTGGCGAAGAAATCAGCTTGCGCGACGAGGCGATTCTCACCCGCATTGGCATTGTAAAATGATCCGGTTGGAGAAGGATGGCGCTGTCTGGGTCGCAATTTTGGATCGCCCTGAAAAGGCCAATGCCCTGACGAAGGCAATGCTGACGGATCTGGCAGACATTGCCGAGGATGCGACTGGGAAGGCACAGACGTTGATCCTGACCGGTTCTGGCAAGGTATTTTCGGCGGGTATGGATCTGGCTGCTGCCAAGGCCGGGCTGGCATCCGATCCGGTGTGGGAGCGGCTTTCCGGTGTGCTGATCCGTGCGCCGTATATGAGCATCGCCGCGCTTAATGGCACGCTGGCGGGTGGCGCGTTTGGCATGGCGTTAGCCTGTGATCTACGCATATGCGTGTCCAGCGCCCAATTCTTCTACCCAGTGATGAAACTCGGGTTTTTACCACAGCCTTCCGACCCTGCGCGCATGGCCGCCCTGGTCGGCGCTGCGCGCGCAAAAATGATCCTGATGGCCGGGCAAAAGATCCTTGCCAAAGAAGCGTTAGACTGGGGCCTGGTACAACGAATCACCGCTCCTGAAGACCTCCTGGACACCGCCCGCATGCTGGCCGCCGATACACTGGTTGCGACGCCTGAACATAGCGCGGCGATCAAGGCTCTTATCCCTTGAACGCTTGCCCGCACACCGTTTCCGTGCCAGAGGGCAAGTGTAAGTGAGTAACAGGTGAGACATGGAGAATCAGCCAGAGATCGTAACCAAAGCATTGGATTATGCGGCGCAAGCCTGGGAGATCGCCCAAGGCTGGCTATTGTCGCCCGCCGCGTGGTCGCAATTTGGTATGCTGTTGCTTGCCTATTTTGCCGCGCGCTATGCCAGCCGAAAACTTGAACCAAGCATAACCAAACTGATGACTCCACCCGAGGGGCGGCTGAACATCATTGACAAGGCACGCACGTTTGCGCTGATTTTCTTGCCTTTGCTTCTGCCGCTGCTTGCCTATGGTTTTACCGCTTTGGGCGAGCAAGTGACACGCTCATTGTTCGGCTCTGGCGCAGTGATCGCGTTTGGCAAGCGCGTGTTTCTTTTCCTCGCTGCCCGCATTTTGGTGCAAAAGATCATCAACGATCCATTCCTGAAATTATTGGGAAAATACGTGATTATCCCGATTGCGGCCCTGAATGCGTTGGGTTTGCTGGACACAGCGATTGGATGGCTGGGGGCGATCCGGATCAGCATGGGGAACATTAGTTTTTCCGTGTTGGCTATCGTGCGCGGACTGGTTGCGGGGGGCTTCCTTTTCTGGCTGGGACGCTGGTCCAACGACCAATCAACGCAATACATCTCCAAACAGGAGGAATTGCGCCCTGCTACCCGCGAACTGGCAGCCAAAGCAGCAGAAATCATGATTTTCGGTGCCGTTTTCCTTCTGCTGATGAATATCATGGGTATTTCGCTGACCTCGCTCGCAGTGCTTGGCGGCGCCATTGGCGTTGGCCTTGGATTTGGTCTGCAAAAGATCGCCTCGAACTTTATATCCGGTGTGATCTTGCTGCTTGAAGGGCAAGCGACGGTCGGGGACTTCGTCGAATTGGACGGCGGCGAAGCAGGAAAGATCGTCAAAATGGGCGCCCGCGCAGCAATTCTGGAGAGTTTTGACGGGCGCTGGATCGTTGTGCCAAACGAAGATTTCATCACCACACGGGTAATAAACTACTCTGACAGTGGATCGGCAAACCGATATGAAGCACCGTTTTCAGTAAGTTACGACACTGACATTAACAAAGTGCCGGCGCTGATCGAAGCTGCCGTCGGCAAACTTGATTTTGTACTGTCCAAACCAGAAACGCCCGATTGTGAGTTGCGCGCATTTGGCGACAGCGGGATAGAATTCGCCGTAGAGTTCTGGGTAAACGGTCTGGATGACGGCAAAAACAAGTTCACGCCTAAAGTGCTGTTCGCCATATGGAACACGCTCAAGGAAAACGACATCGAAATCCCCTATCCGCGCCGGGTGATCGAGATAAAAGGCGGCTTGCCGACGTGAAGAACGCTCTGGTTATTGGCGCCGGGCCCGCCGGATTGATGGCAGCTGAGGAGTTGCTCGCAGCAGGGATGGATGTGACCATCGCCGATGCGATGCCCAGCGCTGGGCGCAAGCTGCTAATGGCGGGAAAAAGCGGGCTTAACCTAACCATGGACGCCCCTTTGAAAACCTTTCTCGCGGCCTATGATAGGGATGAAATCCGCAGGATCGTGGCCGATTTTGGCCCGGAGGCAGTGCAGGATTGGGCGCGTGGACTGGGTATACAGCTTTTCACCGGCTCCTCTGGCCGGGTGTTTCCGCGTGAAATGAAAGCCTCACCGCTGCTACGCGCGTGGCTGGGGCGGCTTGGGGACGCACACCTGCTGACCCGTTGGATTTGGCGCGGCTGGAAACAAGACGCGCTGGTATTTGACACGCCGGATGGGCGCCAGCTCAAGCGACCGGACGTAACCATTTTGACATTGGGAGGGGCCAGTTGGCCCCGCCTTGGAACCACTGGGGGGTGGGTAGAAATTCTTGCTGACAAAGGCGTGGAGATAACACCGCTGGCACCGGCAAACGCTGGGATAACAGTGGAGTGGTCACCGCATATGCAGCGGCAGTTTGGCGTTCCGGTCAAAGTGGCAACGTTAACGGCGGGCGATGTAAAAGTACGAGGAGAATTTGTTATTTCAAGTCACGGTCTGGAGGGAAGCGCGATTTATGCAGTGTCCAAGGCAATACGCGAAGGGGCGAGGCTTTCTCTTGACCTGTTACCGGATTTGTCGTTGCAAGAGGTGCAATCCCGCCTCGCCAGACCGCGTGGCAAAGCCAGTCTCGGAAATCACCTTCGCAAAACGTTTCGACTCGACAAAGCCCGGCTTGCATTGCTGAACGAATTTGGCCGCCCGCTTCCCGATAGCACCGCCCTGGCCCGACGCCTCAAGGCGCTGCCGGTTCGCCATGCAGGCCTGCGGCCGATCGAGGAGGCAATATCCAGCGCCGGCGGTGTTGCATTCTCGGGCCTGGATCAATGGTTGATGCTCACGGCGATGCCGGGGGTGTTTGTCGCCGGAGAAATGCTCGATTGGGAAGCGCCCACAGGCGGCTATCTGCTGACCGCCTGCCTGGCCACCGGGCGTCACGCAGGCCGTGGCGCTGCGCGTCATTTAATGGCGGCATCCAATAGCCAGACTTAAACCGGGTCCCAGGTAAACACATCGGCGGTTCGGTCAAGCCCGTAAAAAGAGGGCCTTAAACCGGGCAAAGCATGTTCGAGCACTGTTTCTGGCGTCCAGCCGTCGTTACGTTGCATCCCGCGCAGCGGCCGCGACTGACCCATAAGAAAGATCTCGTTGTTACGCACAGCAAAGATTTGCCCACTTACATCGGCAGCCGCGTCCGAAGCCAAAGCCGTAACCATCACCGCCACTTTGTCAGGGGTCATTTGCTTGAGTTTTTTCACCCGTTCCTGCTGTTCTGGCGTGTCCGTAGGAATTGCCCCAATCATACGGCTCCAGGCAAAGGGCGAAATGCAATTAGAGCGCACATTATACCGCGCCATATCCAGCGCGATTCCTTTCGACAGGCCAACGATGCCCAGTTTGGCCGCCATGTAGTTTGCCTGCCCGAGATTACCAATCAGGCCAGAGGTGGAGGTCATATGGATGAAACAACCCGAGTTTTGCGCACGGAACATTTCGGCGGCATTTCGCGATACGTTGAAGGCACCTTTCAGATGCACGGCGACGACGTTGATGAAATCCTCTTCGGTCATTTTGTGAAATATCCGGTCGCGCAGAATACCGGCATTGTTAACGACAATATCCAGCCCCCCGAACTCTTGCACAGCCTGTTTGACCATTTCCTGCGCCTGCGAAAATTCAGATACCGAACCAAGATTGGCGACCGCTTCGCCACCGGCCTCGACGATCTCGCGTACCACATCCTGGGCAGGCGCATCGTCTCCGCCGCTGCCATCCCCGGCAACACCCAGGTCGTTGACCACAACTTTCGCACCACGCGCAGCCATCATCCGGGCAATATCGCGACCAACCCCACGCCCAGCGCCAGTTACCAGCGCAACTTTACCTTTCAACAGGTTCTTCTCCATTGTCGCGACTCCCTTCCCAGAACGCATTTCCTGCCCTAACGTGGGGCCGGCGCGGATTCTCCGTTTGCAGAATACTCTAAACTAGTATATCAGTACTACAATACCAATAATGAGATTGGAAGTGGTTGGGAGGCCGCCTTCATGGACAATTCCAGAATTTACAATGCCGCAACGGCCATGGTCGACGCCAATGTTGAAAAAGGTTGGGGCGACAAACCCGCCTTTATCGACGCGGTGCGCAGCTTGACATATGGCGAATTGCAACGTGACACAAACAAGGTCGCCAACATGCTCACCGCGCTTGGCATACCACGCGAGGCCCGCGTGGCTTTGCTGATGCATGACACCGTCGCCTTCCCGGCAGCGTTTTGGGGGGCAGTCCGCGCCGGCATTGTTCCAGTTTGCCTCAACACCCTACTCACGGACGCACAATATCGCTATATGCTAGAGGACAGCCGGGCACAGGTGCTGATTGTATCGGCACCGCTGCTTGACGTGGTCGATCCCGTGCTTGGCGTGCTTCCGGCGTTGAAACACGTTATCGTCGACGGCGGCGAAGGGCAGAGGCCAAGGCTTGACGAGCTTATGTCCGAAGCCAGTGATCAGTTTGACACCGTTGCAACTTGCCCGGATGAAACTGCCTTTTGGCTCTATAGCTCTGGCTCTACCGGTGCGCCCAAGGGGGTCCGCCATGTACATACTTCACCCCAGTATATCGCCGACACTTATGGAAAGAATGTGTTGGGAATTCGTCATGACGATGTATGTTTTTCCGCCGCGAAGATTTTCTTTGCCTATGGCTTTGGCGGTTCCATGGCGCTGCCCATGTCGGTTGGGGCGACCACGGTTCTACTGACCGGGCGACCGACCCCGGACTCGGTACTGGCCACAATGCACAACCATAATCCGACGTTATTTTTTGGCGTACCGACGCTGTACGCGGCAATGCTGGCGGACGAAAACTGCCAAAAAGCCAATGGCTCTAATGCCCTGCGCCTGTGTATTTCTGCCGGCGAAGCCCTGCCCGAAGACATCGGCAACCGCTGGGAAGAGCGTATGGGCGTGCCGATCCTTGACGGGATCGGCTCGACCGAGATGCTGCATGTGTTCCTGTCAAATCGCCCAGGCGACGTTCGTTATGGCACATCAGGGCGCGCCTTTGAGGGGTACAAGCTGCGCCTTGTCAACGAAAAGGGCCAAGAAGCTGCTGATGGTGAACTGGGCGAGCTGTTGGTAAGCGGGGACAGCGCCGGGGACGGCTATTGGAACCAACGCGCCAAATCCCGCGCCACCTTTGCCGGCGAGTGGGTGCATACCGGCGACAAATACACCCGCGATACCGACGGATACTATCACTACTGCGGCCGAACCGATGACATGTTCAAGGTTTCCGGGCGCTGGACCTCGCCGTTTGAGATAGAACAGGCGCTGGTCGCGCATCGCGCCGTTCAGGAGGCTGCGGTCGTTGCCCATCACGAGGGCGACAGGCTGATCAAGCCAAAAGCGTTCGTTATCCTGATAGACGGGGAAACTCCCTCTGACGCGCTGTTTCAGGAATTGAAAGATCATGTCAAGCAAACCGTGGGCGTGTGGAAATATCCACGCTGGATCGAGGTTTTGGATGAGCTGCCGAAAACAGCCACAGGGAAAATACAGCGGTTCAAGCTACGCAGCTGCTAAGGGGATTTCTTATGCTGGAAATTGTGATCCTCGGCCGGGGTGGGCAAGGCGCTCAGACGGCTGGAAACCAGCTGGCCCGCGCATTTTTTGACGAAGGCCTGTTTGTGCAGGTCTTTGCAACCTATGGCGGCGCGCGGCGCGGCACACCTGTGGCTTCATCTCTGCGTGCCGACAAGAAGCCGATTCGCCTTCGCAGTGACATTACCCAAGCCGACGCGCTGCTGTGTTTTGATGACAGCCTTCTGAACAAGGCTTTTCTGAAACGAGCAAAAGAAGGCGCTCTGGTGGTGGTAAATTCAGCGCGCAATGCGCAGGATTTTCCCGCCTTTGGCAGGCGGGTGATCTGTGTCGATGGCAAAAAAATCGCCCAGCGTAACAGCATGGGCAAAGTTGTGAATTCGGCGCTGTTGGGGGCTTTCACGGCGGCGTTGGGGCAGCCTTCACTTGAAGCCATGTGCGGGGTTATCGAAGCAACAGCACCTGCCAAAATCCCCGAGAATGTTGCCTCATGTCGCGAAGCATTCACGCTGATCACTGGTCAGCTTGAGGAGGTCTGAGCCATGAACCAGGAAACGCTGTCCCCGCTTTGGACCCACCTGACCAGCGAAGGCAATATGACCGGCACATGGCGCGCGGCGCTACCGGTTTATCAGGATCAGCCCTCACCCTGCTTGGGGGCCTGCCCGGTAAACGGAAAAATTGCCGCATGGATTGGCCATGTCGCGGATGGCGAGCTACGCAAGGCATGGGAAGTGCTGTGTGACAACAATCCTTTTCCTGCTATTGCAGGGCGCATTTGTCATCACCCGTGCGAGACAGCGTGCAACCGGGTGCAGCTCGATGAAACCGTAGGGATCTGCTCGCTCGAACGGCATGTCGGCGACGTGGCGTTGGCCGAAGGTTGGAGCTATACCCCTGGCCCGGATTGCGGTGTTTCGGTGGCCGTTATCGGTGGCGGCCCAGCCGGACTTTCGGCGGCTTATCAGCTACGGCGTGCCGGGATCGCAGTAACGTTGTATGAAGGCCAGGCAGAGCTGGGCGGGCTGATGCGCTTTGGCATCCCTTCTTATCGGCTCTCGCGCGCCGTGCTGGAGGGCGAGATTGCCCGGATCGTCAAAATGGGCGTCGATCTGCGCCTAAGGGCGGAGGTTCCGGATATCGAGGTGCTTGAGTCGCTCGCGGCCGATTTTGACGCGGTGTTTCTGGCCACCGGTGCAAGCCTGCCCAAGCGTCTACCGGGTCTGGATTACAGCGCCGGGTTTGTGGTTGAGTCCGCCAGATTCCTGGCGGCCCCGGAAGCGGACCAGAGAGCGATGACTGGCAACGATATACTGGTCATCGGCGGCGGCTCGGCAGCGATGGACGTGGCGCGTACTGGGCGGCGTTTGGGACGCAAGGTCACGGTGATGACGCTGGAGCAAGAGGGGCACTTGCCAGCCCAGCAGGTTGAGCTGGACGAGGCGCGTGAAGAAGGCGTTGAGTTTGTCACCGGTGCGATGCTTCAACAGACAGAACTGGACCGAAAAACAGTCACTATCCGTGCTGTTCGAGTCGACTTTGAACATGGCCCGGCACGCGGTCAATTCGACATTACGCCCGTCGAAAACAGCGACTTTTCTCTTAGGGCGAACACGATCATTCCGGCCATTGGTCAGGATGCTGACCTTGGCCGTTGGGCCGGGTTAGTGAAGCCTATTGGACCCGTTTTAGAGCCACATGCCGGGCAAATTTGGACCGGTGGCGATGTCGCCTCGATGGACCGGTTTGTCACTCAGGCCATTGGTATGGGAAAGGAGGCCGCGCGCGAGATCATTGCCGAGCTGCTACCAGACGCCCCACTTCCAGTGCACATGCCCGGGCCGGAGGTTGATTACGGGCGGATCAACGCTGCCTATCACGCCGAACATGGCCGCACTCGGCAGGCTGGTGCGCCGCCGGCCGAACGTCTGCAAAGCTTTGCCGAGGTGCAGCAGCCATTGACCCATGACCAGGCAAAACGCGAGGCCGAGCGGTGCTTTTCCTGCGGCACCTGTATCCATTGCGACAATTGCTATCTGTACTGCCCGGACATGGCGATCAACCGGCTGTTCCCGGGTTATGAGGTGAAAACTGACTATTGCAAAGGGTGCGGATTGTGCGTCGAGGAATGCCCCACCGGCTCGATCCACATGCAGGAGGACGCGCCTTGAACAAGCTTCGCGACGATGATCTGCAATTGCTGAATGGCAACCATGCGGTGGCTTGGGGGGTGCGGCTGGCTAGGCCTGATGTGGCGCCGGTTTACCCGATCACCCCACAAACGCCAATCCTTGAAAAGCTTGTCGCCTTTCAGAGCGAGGGGCAGTTTGATTGCGATCTGATCACCCCGGAAAGCGAGCATAGCGCTATGGCGGTAGCGGTTGCCGCCTCGGCCACCGGGGCGCGGGTGTTCACCGCCACGTCTTCCCAAGGTCTGATGCTGATGCACGAGCTTTTGCATTATGCCTCTGGCTCGCGCATGCCAATCGTCATGTTCAACGTAAATCGCACTCCCGCCGCGCCGTGGGGCTTTTGGCCGGATCAGACCGACAGCTTGGCGCAGCGCGATACCGGCTGGATACAGCTCTATAGCGAAACCGCGCAGGAAAGCCTTGATACCGTGGTGCAGGCATTCCGCATTGCCGAGGCCTGCGAACTGCCAGTTATGGTTAATCACGACGCGTTTTATGTGAGCCATGCGGTGGAGCCGGTAAGCGTTCCAGAGGCCACAATGGTGCAGGATTTCCTGCCGCGCACCAAACGTAGCTTGTGGTTGGATACTGGACTGGGCCGATCAATTGGCGCCCCTGCCGGACAAGAAGCATGGCATGCCTCGCGCCGGGAAATGGATGTGGCCATGCAACGGGTCAAGGGTTTGACCCGCGAGGCTGGGCGGTTATGGGGTGAAGCCACTGGGCGGGCCTATGATGTACTGGAAAAATACCGTACTGGCGGGGCCGAGTTGGTCTTTGTCACCATGGGTTCCATGGCCGGAACCGCGCGCGAGGCAGTCGATAAACTGCGCCAGGCCGGGTTGGCTGCCGGGCTGGTCCGCGTACGGTTGTTTCGGCCCCTGCCACTGATCGATTTACGCTCCGCGCTGGTGGATATTCCTGTGGCGCTGGTGTTGGATCGTAATTTCTCGCCGGGGATGGGGGGCATACTGCATCAGGAACTTGCTGCTGGCCTCTGTGGGCAGCGCGGCCCGCGCCTGCATGGGTTCCTTGCCGGTGTCGGCGGGGTGAACGTCCCGGTCGAGCGCCTTGTAGCGCTGGCTCGGGAATACCAGAATGCCATGCCGACATTTGAACCGATATGGCTGGAGTAGAGCGATGGACATTTCCCAGTATAACGATCACGGCCAGTTCTGTTCCGGCCACGCCGCCTGCGCGGGCTGTGTCGAGGCGCTGACCATGCGGGTGATCTTGAACGAGATCGGCCCCGACGCCGTCGGCGTGGTGGCGCCGTCGTGCACCGCAGTAATCCTCGGCGGTTATCCGACAAGCTCGGCACGCATTCCGTTTCTGCATGGGCTGATCGAAACTGCGGCAGCGATGGGCACTGGGGTCAAACGGGGGCTGGCGGCGCAGGGCAAAGATGACACCACAGTGATCTGTTTTGCCGGGGACGGCGGCACCTATGACATCGGTATCCAGGCACTTTCCTCGGCCGCCGAAAGGAATGAAGATATCCTTTATGTTTGTTTCGACAACGAAGGCTATATGAATACTGGCGGGCAGAAATCATCTTCGACCCCGCATGGCGCCGCAACCGGTTCGACTCCGCTGGGCAAAGCAACGGTTAAAAAGAACCTGATCGAAATATTGGCGGCGCATCGCATCCCTTATATCGCCACCGCCAGCCCCTCACATCTGGCCGATCTGGCGGCCAAGGTAAAGAAAGCCAAGGCGATTCGCGGCATGAAGGTGCTGATCGTTGTGATCCCCTGCCTGCCCGGCTGGGGGGTGGCTGATAATGAGGCTGTCAAGGTTTCACGAATGGCGGTGGAAAGCGGGGTATTCCCACTTTTCGAGGTCGAGGACGGGCTAACCTATCGCGTGGCCAGCGAAAAATCCGCACCGGTGGATGCATATCTGGCCACTCAAAAGCGATATCGCCATCTTGAAGGGGCGCAAATTGATACTTTGCAAGCGGAGGTTGACTTCAATTATGCGCGGCTAAAGGCGTTGGAAGCAATAAGCCCGGCCTGAAAAGAAGCGCCGGGTCGAAATTTATGTCGATATGTTACAAAAAACGAGATATGCTAACATTGCGTAACACGTTGCAAGCGAAACGAGGGCAGAGATGAGCGATAAACTGGAAGTCGGCAGGTCCGAGAGCCGCAAGGTCACAATCGACAAGGGCCGCACCATTGGCTTCATGGGCGATGACGGGCGCGTCTATGCCACGCCGAGCCTGGTGCATGACATCGAACACACGTGCCGTGACATGATCGTTGCGTGCATTCCAAAAGGACAGGATTCGGTTGGCACCATCGTCAACATCGCTCATCTGGCGCCGACCTTGATGGGCCAAGAAGTTGAAATCACCGTTACCGTGGTCGAGCTGGAAGGACGGCGTGTGGCTTTGGATATTCTTGCCAGGGATGAGCTGGATACGATCTGCAAGGGGCGCCATGAGCGATTCATTGTCGATGTCGACAAAACCGTCGAGCGGCTCAAGGCCAAAGCGGCCAAGTTGGCGGGCTGATCCATGAAAAACTCGGTCGCCTCCTATTGCTATCAATGCGTTGCCGGGCCGGACCTGATGCGGGTC
>CAYSBG010000010.1:0-15144 GCA_964429125.1 uncultured Aliiroseovarius sp. | reverse complement strand
GGAAGACCGCGCCTACATCGACTGCTTTACGACTGGCTGGGAGGAGATGCGCGCGCATCTGGCCGCTTTTGCGCCTGAAGACATGGAAGATGTCTGTGGCATCCCCGCCGAGACCTTGCGCGCAGTGGCCCGGGATTTCGCAAAAGCCAAGGCAGGCATGATTTTTTGGGGAATGGGGGTGAGCCAGCATACCCACGGGACGGATAATGCCCGCTGCCTGATCAACTTGGCGTTGATGACCGGTAATGTCGGACGCCCGGGCACGGGGCTGCACCCTCTGCGTGGACAAAACAACGTGCAAGGGGCAAGCGATGCGGGGCTGATCCCGATGTTCTATCCCGATTACAAATCGGTTGAGGACCCCGTGGAAAGCGCCCGTTTTGCAGCGGCATGGGGCGCGGAATCCTTGCCCAAGGACCCAGGCCTGACTGTTGTCGAAATCATGCATGCCGCCCATCGCGGCGACATTCGTGCCATGTATATCGCGGGCGAGAACCCGGCAATGAGCGACCCGGACACAAAATATGTTCGTGAAGCTTTGGCCCGTCTCGATTTCCTTGTCAGCCAGGATATATTCCTAACCGAAACAGCGATGTTTGCCGATGTGATCCTGCCCGCAGCTGCCTTGGCGGAGAAGGCCGGCACGGTGACCAATACCAACCGCCAGGTGCAAATGGTACGCCCCGCCGTCGCACCACCAGGGGAGGCGAGGCCAGATTGGCAGATCACCATCGCGCTTGGAAAACATCTGGGTATGAATTGGGATTTTACCGGGCCAGACGCGGTGTATTCCGAGATGTCCTCAGTAATGAACAGCCTGGCCAACATCTCTTGGCAGCGGCTTGAGAGCGAGGATGCTGTCACCTATCCGTCCCTGACTCCCAACGATCCAGGACAGGCAATCGTCTTTGCAGATGGCTTCCCGCGCCCGGATGGCCGGGCCAGCTTTGCCCCGACGCATGTATTACCTCCAGCCGAAGCGCCGAATGCAGAATACCCGATGGTATTGACCACCGGGCGTCAATTGGAACATTGGCACACCGGGTCGATGACCCGGCGTACGCGGGTTCTGGACGCGCTTGAACCAGGGCCAACCGCCACCCTGCACCCGGCAACACTGGCAGACTTGGGCGCCGCCCCGGGTGAAGCCCTGCGTTTGACCACACGACGTGGCAGTTTGAATGTCATGGCACGGGCAGACACCGCATTGGCGCGCGATATGGTGTTCTTGCCATTCGCATTTGTAGAGGCGGCGGCGAACACCCTAACCAATCCGGCGCTTGATCCGTTCGGAAAAATTGCAGAGGTGAAATTCGCGGCCGTTCGGGTGGAGCCTGCCGATCCCTAAAACGTTTCGACATTTTGATGAATCACAGCAATATGTCGAAGTGCCCACACCCGCTCGATGTCATGGGCGCTTCGAGTTCATGTTGTGCTTCAACATAAACGGGAAGCGATTAAAAAACGTTTTGCGCAAGAAGCAGGGGCGTACGCAGGTTTTCGATTTGCTTAAGCCGAACGTGGCAGGTTGCGCGATGATACGTATCACGCGGGTGGTTGGCACCTGCCCGCAGCAACGGCTCTTTTGGGCCGGGCTTGTGCCCGGCAGGATCGAGACGCTGGCATTTCCCCGGCACAAAACCGGGCCTCGGGGGGAGATCCTCCCGCCATAGTTCCGTCGCAGACGAGCGGCGCCGCTCTTTCTTGGTCAATGCCTTTGGCATTATTTCCGACCCTGGAAAATGTGAAAGACCAACTCCCCCGCAATGTAATGGGCGCTTTCGCCCACGGGGCATCTTTCCCGCCACCTTTCGGTGCGGGCGGGGTAAAGGTGTGCGCGGGCAATAAATTTCTTGGCCAGGAGCATCTATCCTGCTTAGCTGAAGCCATGGCACATGCGGTTTTCATCCAGAACCCTGATTCCCTGTACGACGACCGGCCGGGTGAAGCGTATCATTTTCCCAAATCCTATTTGAAGCGGGTGCAAGCCAGTGTTGGTGACTGGGTAGTTTTCTGGGAGGGCAAGAAGGGGGCATCGGCTTATGTCGGCTGTGCCAAAGTATCGGAAATTTCCCCGGACCCAGACCGCGAAGGCCATTATTATGCATGGCTGGAGCGAGGGTCATATCTGGAATTTCCCAGCCCGGTGCCGATCCGCAATCTGGCCAGCGACAGGCTTTATGAGCCGCGCGTACCACCCACAGGGGGCAATCGGGTAAGCGCGGTGCGCCATTTGCAGCCTTTGGAATTCGCCACTATTGTCCGGGCCGGGCTTGAGACGCCCCGGGACATCGCCGACATCCCCCTCGCCCGCACCCCGGCACCCTACAAGGACTTGCCCGGCTTGAACGAGATACCCGCACCGTTCACCCCATCAGCCGCAACCTTACCGTCCGTCAAGGAGTTGGTCGAACGGCCCGACGTGCTGGCCACGCGTAAATGGCGCGACCCGGCCTTTCGCGCGCGGGTCATTGCCGCCTATGGGTTTCGCTGCGCCATCTCTGGTCTGGAACTGCGCAATGGTGGCGGGCGCCCGGAAGTGGAGGCGGCGCATATCAAACCGGTTGCCGACAAGGGGCCGGATATCGTGCAGAACGGGCTGGCCCTCACTGGCACGTTACACTGGATGTTTGACCGGGGGCTGGTTGGCGTGGCCGAAGATCACCGCATCCTCATATCCCACAACAAGGTTTCACCGGACGTTGCCAGCCGACTCATTGCGCCGGATCAGCGTCTGCGCCTGCCCGACAACCCACGCCATCACCCGCACCCGGCGTATCTGCGATATCACCGCGAACATGTTTTCGGCCAAGTCGCCTAAGCTCGCACAAGATCCAGGGCTTGCAAACCCCGTGCCTTTGCGGCACCCCTGTGCCCAGACGAAAAGGGGGCAATGATGACGCACATCTGGGTACGGGCCGAGCAGCGGGCCAATGAGGATCGGGTGGGGCTGACCCCGGAGGGAGCCGAAACACTATTGGCGCGTGGCTATCGGGTTACGGTTGAGGAAAGCTCGGTCAGAGCCATTCCGGTTGATGGCTACCAGCGCGCGGGCTGTGAGATCGCCCCGGAAAATTCCTGGCCCGAGGCGCCCGAAGATGCGGTCATTTTCGGCCTCAAGGAACTGCCCGATGACGACAGCCCCTTGCCCCATCGCCACATCATGTTCGGCCATGCCTTCAAAGGGCAGCATTCCGGGCGCGCCCTTTTGCGGCGTTTCAAGGAAGGCGGCGGCACGCTGTACGATCTCGAATACCTTGTCGATGACGACGGACGCCGGGTCGCCGCGTTTGGCTACTGGGCCGGATTCGCCGGCGCAGCGGTAACGCTCAAAGCCTGGCTGGCGCAACAGGCAGGCGAAATCTGCCCGCCAGTCGGCACCTATCCGGGCAAAGACGCCCTGATGGCCGAACTGGCGAACGAACTGGGCAACACGCCCCGCCCCAATGCGCTGGTCATTGGTGCGTTGGGCCGGGTTGGCACCGGGGCCGCAGATCTGTGCGAGGCCATGGGAATTTCCGTGACTAAATGGGATATGGAGGAAACTGCTTCCGGCGGCCCTTTCCCCGAAATCCTCGCCCACGACCTGTTTTTCAACTGCATCCTGGCGCGCCCCGGCACGCCGGTTTTCGTTGGTCGCGACTCGCTTACTTCCCTACGTAAGCTTAGCGCCATTGGCGATATCGCCTGCGACCCGGACAGCGACTACAACCCGGTGCCGCTTTACAGCGAAGCGACAAGCTGGGCTGCGCCAGTTACCCGGGTCCACCCCGACCCGGTGCTGGACATTATGGCGATTGATAACCTGCCTTCGATGCTGCCGGTAGAGGCCAGCGAGGATTTTGCTGAACAGCTCCTGCCTTCGCTCGCCACGCTTGCCAATCTGGGCGGCGGCGTCTGGGCGCGTGCCGAGGCGACGTTCCAAGAACACATGAAAGGGATTTGACATGACAATCCACTGGTGCGGCACCGGCCTTTCGGCCATTCCGGGGCTAAGGCGTTTGATGGAGAACGGCCAGCCGGTCACGGTCTGGAATCGCTCGCTGGACAAGGCCAAAGCCGCCGTTGGCGACCTGACTTATGACATTCATGCCTTTGATGTGGATGCAATCGACGCGGCCCTCGACCCGGGCGATATTATCGTCTCGATGCTGCCAGGTGACTGGCATGTGCCGCTGGCCGAATTGGCGCTTTCCAAAGGCGCACATTTCGTTTCGTCCAGCTATATCTCTCCTGAAATGCGCGCGTTGGATAGTGCTGCCAAACAGGCTGGCGTGGTATTGATCAACGAGGTCGGGCTGGACCCCGGCATTGACCACCTGATGGCTCACGCCCTGATGGCCGAATACCGTGCCTCGGAGGCGTTTGATCCGGCAAATACACTGTCATTCACCTCCTATTGCGGCGGCATACCCAAGGTGGCCAATGATTTCCGCTACAAGTTCAGTTGGTCGCCGCTTGGCGTGCTCAAGGCGCTGAAATCCCCGTCGCGTTCGCTACGCGATGGCAAGGTGCTGGATGTGGCGCGGCCGTGGGACGCAATCACCCGCTATGCCGCACCCCTGCCAATGCCCGAGCATTTCGAGGCCTACCCGAACCGCGATTCCCTGCCTTTTATGGCGGAATACGGCTTTGAGGACGATTGGAACGTCACCGAGTTCGTGCGCGGAACCTTGCGGCTTGATGGCTGGGCCAACGCTTGGGCGGATGTGTTCAAAGAGGCGGAGAACGCAGACGAAGCCCGGCTCAAGGAAATGTCCGACAGTTTCTGGAAGGACCATGCATACGACGAGGGCGAGCCGGACCGCGTGGTGTTGTTCGTCGCGCTTGAAGCGCGCAGGAATGACGCGCCCGTCTGGCACAAGACCTGGGCGATGGACGCCTGGGGCGACGCACGCTCAACCGCCATGGCCCGGCTGGTCAGCGTGCCGGTGTCGCTGGCCGTTGAGGCGGTTCTGAATCACGAAATCACACCGGGCGTATCCGCCGCCCCGTCTGACCCGGCGCTGGTCACCCGCTGGCTAAACGAAGTAGCCAGCCTCGCACAATATATGGAGTTGGTCGACCATATGGCCTGAAGTGCGTCGCGCCAAACCCGTGATTCACGGTTTTTCGCGGAGCGCTTTAAATTGGAAACCGAAACGCATTAGTTTGCGGAGCGGTACTCACCGCTTTCAAGAGCGCGCAGGATCGCCTGACTGCCGTTATTTGCACAGGCGATATCGTAAAAGCCATTCGTTTCCGTGCTCAGCACCTCAAAGCGTTCGTTGCAGGCAAACGTCCCCAACGGTTGCAGGCTGCCTTGGGCGTTGTAGATGAGCACATAGACCACTTCACCGTAATCATTGGCTATCGCATAGACCTGCGTCTCGCGACCGGGAGCATTCTCGATCATCAGTTCGGGCCAGCCAATGAACAGTTTGTCTTCGGAGCGTTCAAACGCCTGAGCAGAACCAGCGGCCAGCAAAACCAAGAGGGCGGGAGCCAGAATACGTTTCATATGTGAGCCTTTCATGCCGGCGCGGGACTGCGCATTCCGGCCAGCTTAACCGCACAGGCACACAAAAGAAATCGGGTCCGCAGGTTTTATCCTGCGGGCCCGGCATCCGGTGTTTTCGACATCAGGCTGTGGGCACCATGTCGATACCGGAAATATCGGCCGCTTCGACCAGATCGGCGACCAGCGTGCGGGCCGCGTCGGCCCAGGCTTTCCGCTCCAGCCCCTCGTGGATATCGCGCACTACATCATCATAGGTAAGCTCGGCCGCTTCCGGCGGACGCTCTTCCCAAATGGCGCGGATTTGCGCTTCGGTGACCGGCTCCGGGCGCAGGTTCTTGTCGAGCCAAGAACGGATCAACGCCTCTTCGGCGGTCTCTTCGCGCCCCGGACCACGCGGCTCTGGCTTGGCGACCAGACCGGACTTGGCAGCCTTTTCCAACAGCAGCGAGCGCACGACCAGCGCACGCGCCGCAGCCCGCCACGCCAGCCCCGGCTTGTCTTTTGGGGCATTATGGTGCTGGGCCTCTTCTGCGATGGCCTCGGGCGCAATGATTACGCCGTTGACCGTGACGGTGGGAAAAAGTGGGTTACCCATGATTTATGCCTTCCCCCCTTTGCGCGAACGCACGATCTGATAGCCCGGGCGCAGGATATAGCGGAAGAACACCGCAATTCCGCTGACCAGATGCACCAGACGCGTGAACGGGAACAAGATAAAGATGATCAGCCCCAGCACGATATGGGTTTTGAAGATGATCGGCGCATCCGCGACATAGCTGGCCGCGTTCGGGTCAAAGGTAAAGATACCGTTGGCCCAGTTCATCAGGTTGACCATTTCGTGCCCGTCCATATTGGCCAGGCTGATTGGCACCGTCGCCAGCCCCAGCGTTAACTGGATTGCCAGGATGATGATAATCGCTGTATCGGCAAAGCTGGAATTGGCCGCCACTCTTGGGTCAAGCAGACGTCTTGTGATCAACAATAGTGCACCGATCAGAGCCATGGCCCCGGCAATGCCGCCGCCAACAGCCGCCAGCGCCTGTTTCCACTCGTGCTTGACGCCAAGGGCGTCGTAAAGCTCAACCGGCAGGAGCAGACCGAACAGGTGGCCAGCAAAGACCACCAAAACGCCAACATGAAACAGGATCGAGCCCCAGATCAGCTGTTTTCTCCTGAGCAGTTGCGAAGACGAGCTTTTCCACGTCGCCGGGTCACGTTCATAGCGCGCCACGGATCCGATCAGCAGGATCGTCAGCGCAATGTAGGGAAGGGTTCCGTAAAGAAACTGGTTCATTGGTGTCGCCTCCTATACCGGGCGGGCAGCGCCGGGCTGCGGGTTGATTGTCGTGTCCATCTTTGAGAGCATATCCCGGCTTACCGGGCAGCCTGCGTTGGGATCTGGACCGAAGGTGACTTCGGCCTCCTCCCAGATTTTGTCCAACGCATCGAGGTCCTCGGGGTCATCATCCGCGACCTTGAGAAGCTCTGCCACCAACTCGTCGGACTTGTCGATACCTGCCAGCTCGGACAGGCCAGCCATCACCGCCGCATAAGGGCTTTCGCGCCGGGTCAGGCGTTCGGCCAGGGCGGCAATGATATGGCCCGCGTCCTTGAGCAACTCCATCGCCTCAGCCTCGGGCAGGGTCGACATGAACTCCAGCAGGATCGGCAGGTGATCGGGCAGCTCGGTCGCGTGCAGCTCGTAGCCACCAGCGCGGTAGGTTTCGAGCAGATCAAGCATCGCCGGACCACGCTCACGGCTTTCCCCATGGACGTGCTCAAACAAGTTGAGGCTCAGCGTGCGGGAACGATCGAACAAGAGCACAAAGCGCTCTTGCAGGTCATAGAGATCCCAACCGGCCATTTCCTTGATCAGCGGCTTGATCGCGCCCAGGGCCTCGGGGGAAAGCAGCGCCTCCCCTTCCAGCACCTGGCTGATCTCACCAGCAGCTTCCTGTAGCTCCTTAGAAGGATAGCTCAGCAATGCCGAGAGGGCTTTGTAAGTCTTAGACATGTTCAGTCCCCTCAATCTGCCGGCAGGACGATTTTGCGCGAGCCAAACAATTTGCCCCCGCTTTCGCCTGTCGAACATTGGTTGCCATCGGTAAAGCCACAGCCGCCACGGATGTCATAGGCATCCTCGACCGTCTCGCGGTGGGTAGTCGGAATGACGAAACGGTCCTCGTAATTGGCGATTGCCATGATGTGGTACATTTCCTCGACCGTCTGACCGTCCAGCCCGACGCCTTCGGCAATCGACGCATCGGCCTCGCCGTTGACTTTGACGCCACGCATATAAGCACGCATGGCCAGCATCCGCTCCAGCGCCGTGACCACCGGGGCTTCGTCGCCTGCGGTAAGCATGTTGGCCAGGTAGCGCACCGGAATACGCAGGTTTTTCACATCCGGCATTTCCGTGTCATGGCCCAGCATGCCGGCTTCGGCGGCATTCTTGATCGGTGACAGTGGCGGGATGTACCAGACCATCGGCAGGGTGCGGTACTCCGGGTGCAGCGGGAACGCCACTTTCCACTCCATCGCCATCTTCCAGATCGGCGAATTGCGCGCGGCGATGATCCAGTCTTCCGGCACGCCCTCTTCGCGGGCGGCCTTGATCACCTCGGGGTCGTTCGGGTCAAGGAACACACCAAGCTGTGCGTCGTAAAGGTCGGTTTCACCGGCCACGCTTGCCGCCTCTTCGATCTTGTCCGCATCATAGAGCATCACACCCAGATAGCGGATACGTCCGACGCAGGTTTCCGAACACACGGTTGGCATACCGCTTTCGATACGCGGATAGCAGAAAGTGCATTTCTCTGATTTGCCGCTTTCCCAATTGTAGTAAATCTTCTTGTAGGGACAGCCCGATACACACATGCGCCAGCCACGGCATTTTTCCTGGTCGATCAGCACCACGCCGTCCTCTTCGCGCTTGTAGATCGCACCAGAGGGGCACGAGGCAACGCAGGTCGGGTTCAGGCAATGCTCGCACAGACGCGGCAGGTACATCATGAAGGTATTTTCATACTCGCCGTAAATCTCCTTCTGCACGCCTTCAAAGTTGTAGTCCTTGGACCGCTTGGCGAATTCACCACCGAGGATTTCTTCCCAGTTTGGCCCCCACTCGATCTTCTCCATCCGCTCACCCGAGATCAGCGAGCGCGGACGCGCCGTAGGAAACGCCTCCATTTCCGGCGCGCTTTTCAGGTGGTCATAATCGAAGGTGAACGGCTCGTAATAGTCGTCAATCTCCGGCAGGGACGGGTTGGCAAAGATGTTGGCGAGGATGCGCCACTTGGCGCCCTGACGCGGCACCAGCTTGCCCGCCTTGCTGCGTTCCCAGCCGCCTTTCCAGCGCTGCTGGTTCTCCCAATCCTTGGGATAGCCGATGCCCGGCTTTGTCTCGACGTTGTTGAACCATGCGTATTCAACGCCGTCCCGGCTGGTCCAAACGTTTTTGCAGGTTACGGAACAGGTGTGGCACCCGATACATTTATCCAGGTTCAGCACCATTCCGATTTGAGCACGAACTTTCATTATTCTGCTGCCTCCACTTTGGCCGGGCGGTTAAGCCAGTCAATTTTCTGCATCTTGCGCACAATGACGAATTCATCGCGGTTCGATCCGACGGTTCCGTAATAGTTGAAACCGTAACTCAACTGCGCATAGCCACCGATCATGTGCGTCGGTTTCAGGGTGGTGCGGGTGACCGAATTGTGAATGCCACCGCGCTTGCCGGTCTTTTCAGACCCCGGCGTGTTCACGATCTTCTCCTGGGCGTGGTACATGTAGGTCGAGCCTTCTTTGATCCGTTGGCTGACCACGGCCCGCGCCGTAAGCGCGCCGTTGATGTTGAACACCTCAATCCAATCGTTGTCGACAATCCCGGCCTTGGCCGCGTCCACCTCGCTAATCCAGACCACTGGCCCGCCACGGTTCAGTGTGAGCATGTGCAGGTTGTCGGAGTAGGTGCTATGGATGCCCCATTTCTGGTGCGGGGTGATAAAGTTCAACACCACATGCGGGCCGTCTTCGGCAACCCGCGCGCTCACCGTCTTGAGGTCAACCGGCGGACGCCATGTGCAGAATGCTTCGCCAAAGGCGCGCATCCACAAATGGTCCTGATAGAGCTGCTGACGCCCTGACAATGTACGCCACGGAATCAGCTCGTGCACGTTGGTGTAACCGGCGTTATAGCAAACCTCCTCGCTTTCAATTCCCGACCATGTGGGCGAGGAAATGATCTTGCGAGGCTGCGCGGCGATATCGCGAAAGCGGATCTTCTCGTCTTCCTTGGGCCGGGCCAGGTGGGTGTGGTCGATGCCGGTGTTTTCGCCCAGCGCCTTCCATGCTTTCACCGCTACTTCACCATTGGTTTCCGGCGCCAGCATCAGGATCACCTCGGCCGCATCAATGCCGGTGTCGATCCTGGCCATGCCCTTGGTCACGCCCTCGTCAGTCACCACGCCGTTCAGCGTTTTCAGGTGCCCAACCTCAACCTCGGTATTCCACGAGATACCTTTGCCGCCGTTTCCGACCTTCTCCATCAACGGGCCCAGCGCGGTAAACCGCTTGTAGATGTTGGGATAGTCGCGGGTGACTTCGATAAAGGCCGGCGCGGTCTTGCCGGGGATCAGGTCGCATTCGCCCTTCTTCCAGTCGCGCACCTGGTCCTGGGCGATCTCGGCGGGGGTGTCGTGCAGGATCGGCAGGGCAACCACGTCGCTCTCTTCGCCCAGATAGCCCGGTACGATCTCGGACAGCTTCTTGGCAATCGCCTTGAAGATTTCCCAGTCGGACTTGCTTTCATATGCCGGGTCAACCGCCGCCTGAAGCGGGTGGATAAACGGGTGCATGTCCGAGGTATTCAGGTCGTCCTTTTCATACCACGATGCAGTCGGCAGGACGATGTCGGAGTAAACTGCGGTGGTCGACATACGGAAATCGATAGTCACCAGCAGGTCGAGCTTACCTTCCGGTCCCTCATCGTGCCACTTGGCCTCGATCGGCTTCTGACGACCCTCGACGCCCAGGTCCTTGCCCATGACGCCATTGTCGGTTCCCAGCAGGTGCTTGAGGAAGTATTCGTGCCCTTTGCCAGAGGAGCCCAGCAAGTTCGAGCGCCAGATGAACAGGTTACGCGGCCAGTTCTCTGGCGCATCCGGATCTTCGCAAGACATTTCCAGCTTGCCATCCTTCAGCGCGCCAGCGACGTACTCCGCCACCGGCGTCTCAGCGGCCTTGGCCGCTTTGGCCACTTCCAGGGGATTGGTTTTCAACTGCGGTGCAGAGGGCAGCCAGCCCATACGCTCGGCGCGAATGTTGAAGTCGATCAGGCTGGCATCTTCCCAATCCCCATCCGGGGCGACCGGTGAAAGGATTTCCTTGCTCTCAAGGGTCTCATAGCGCCACTGGTCCGTATGTGCGTACCAAGCCGAGGTCGAATTCATGTGCCGTGGCGGGCGGGTCCAGTCGGTGGCCATGGCCAGCGGGATCCAACCAGTCTGCGGACGCAGTTTTTCCTGGCCAACATAGTGGCTCCAACCACCGCCGGACTGGCCGATACAACCGCACATGATCAACATGTTCATGATACCGCGATAGTTCATATCCATGTGATACCAGTGGTTCAGACCGGCACCCAGAATAACCATGGAACGCCCATTGGTCTTTTCGGCGTTAAGCGCGAATTCGCGGGCAACCATGGTGATCTTTTCGGCCGGAACGCCGGTGATCTTTTCGCCCCAGGCCGGGGTGAAAGGCACGTCTTCGTCGAAATCGGTAGCAACATTGTCCCCGCTCAGCCCGCGATCCAGCGAATAATTGGCGCAGAACAGGTCAAACACCGTGGCAACCAGAACTTCAGAGCCATCGTCAAGCTTCACTTTCTTGACCGGCACGTTGCGGGTCAGAATACTGGGATGGTCGCATTTGGTGAAATTCTCGGTGGCCTCGCCGCCAAAATACGGGAAGTCGACGCCAACCACCTCGTCGTGGTTCTCCTCAAGGATCAGCGACAGGCGCAGTTCCGCTTCTTTGCCACCGGCCTTCTGCTGCAGGTTCCATTTCCCCTTTTCACCCCAGCGGAATCCGACCGAGCCATTGGGGGCAACCAGATCACCGCTCTTGCGGTCAATGCCAAGTGTCTTCCACTCCGGGTTGTTCTTTTCACCCAACTTGCCCTTGAGGTCATCGGCACGCAGCTGGCGACCAGGGATCAGGCGTCCATCTTTTTCGTCCAGACGCACCAGCATCGGCATATCGGTCATGCGCCGCGCATAATCAATGAAATAGTCGGCCTGACGGTCCAGATGGAATTCGCGCAAGATGACGTGGCCCATGGCCATCGCCAGCGCAGCATCGGTTCCCTGTTTCGGGGCCAGCCAGATGTCGCCAAACTTGGCGGCTTCGGAATAATCCGGGCTGACAACGGCCGACTTGGTTCCACTATAGCGCGCTTCGGTATAGAAATGTGCATCCGGTGTGCGGGTCTGCGGCACGTTCGACCCCCAAAGCAGGAGGAAGCCAGCATTGTACCAATCCGCACTTTCCGGCACGTCGGTTTGTTCGCCCCAAGTCATCGGCGAGGCTGGCGGCAGGTCGCAATACCAGTCGTAAAAGCTCATCACAGTGCCGCCCAACAGGCTCAGATACCGGCTACCAGCGGCATAGCTGACCATCGACATGGCCGGAATCGGCGAGAAGCCGAACACCCGGTCCGGACCATAGGTCTTGGCCGTATAGGCATTGGCGGCTGCGGTGATTTCCAGGGCCTCATCCCAAGACGCCCGCACGAAGCCACCCTTGCCCCGGGTCCTGGCGATGGTCGCCCGCAGGATCGGGTCTGATTGCAGCTTGGTCCAGGCTGCGATCGGATCGTTGTCTTTACGCAGGTTACGCCAAGCCTTCATCAACTTGGCGCGCACCAGCGGGGTTTTCACCCGGTTGGCGGAATAGAGATACCAAGAGTACGAGGCGCCCCGCTGACAGCCGCGCGGCTCGTGGTTAGGCAGATCATCGCGGGTACGCGGATAGTCGGTCTGCTGGGTCTCCCAGGTAACGATGCCGCTTTTCACATAGATCTTCCAGCTACAGGAGCCGGTGCAGTTCACCCCGTGAGTCGAACGCACGACTTTGTCATGGCGCCAGCGGTTGCGATAGACGTCCTCCCAGTCACGGTTCTCGCTCGTGGTCTGGCCGTGTCCATCAGAAAATCTGTCTATTTCCTTGCTGCGAAGGAAGTTGAGGCGGTCGAGCAAGTGGCTCATGAATCTCTCTCCTGTAGTTGCGCGTTTCTCGCCGCCCCGGCAGATGTGCCAGGGCGGGAAAGGTCATTGGATCAGGGGTTTTTCACATAGGCGCCGGGGCGCAGGTAGAACCACCAGTTGATGACGATGCAAACCGTGTAAAATGCCGCAAAACCGTAAAGCGCGTATTCCGGCGAACCTGCCTTCAGCTGCTCACCAAACACTTTAGGGATGATGAAAGCGCCATATGCAGCAACTGCCGAGGTCCAGCCCAGCACCGGGCCGGCCTGTTCCTTGTTAAATACGGCGGCAATGGTGCGGAAGGTCGACCCATTGCCGATACCTGTTGCGGTGAACAGGATCAGGAACAAAATCATGAAAGGCAGGAACACGTCTTGCGGCGTGGCCGAGACATAGGCCTTCTGGATGAAATAGGCGACACCCAAAGCCGAGGCGACCATGACCACCGAGACAATCTGCGTCACCTTCGCACCGCCGATCTTGTCGGCTATCACACCGCCGACCGGGCGGATCAGCGCACCGATGAACGGCCCCATCCACGCATACATCAACGCCGAAGGCCCATCCGGATTTGCGGTGTTGTGCGTCATCACCCCATCCACCATCAAGTGTTGAAAACCGAACACAACTTTGATGGTCAAACCAAACGCCGCCGCATACCCGATGAACGAGCCAAAGGTCATGGTGTAGATCACCGTCATGGCCCAGGTGTGCTTGTTGCCAAAGATCCGGTACTGGCGGGTCAGGTTCTGGCCCACCTGGCCGGGGATCATTTTCAGCAGAAACACCGTCAGGGCAATCACGATTGGCAGCACGATCCATTTTGACAGACCAATGCCAGAGGTGGCAATCCCGCCGTTCACACTCGGCAACATCAGCCAAGCGCCTAAACCGGCGGTGATGAAACCGATGATCAACATGCCGGAAATGATGGCAAACGCGCCAAGCGGATTGGGAATATCCGGCGAGACGTGTTCGTCACGGATGTTGTTCATGCCCCACCAGCCGATGATCGCCAGCGGAATCAGGAACACCAGCCAGATAAATCCGGCATTCTGGATAAAGGTTTCGGTCCCGGCCGGGATCTTGCCGATCAGGGTGCCCGACGTGTTGACCAGCGTGCGGCTGGTGCCCCCGAACAGGCCAAAGGTCATAACCAGCGGGATAAGAACCTGCATGGTGGTCACGCCAAAATTGCCAAGGCCCGCATTCATCCCCAGCGCATAGCCTTGCACCTTTTTCGGATAGAAAAAGCTGATATTGGACATCGAACTGGCAAAGTTGCCGCCGCCGATACCCGACAGAAACGCCAATATCTGGAACTTCCAGAACGGCGTGTCAGGGTTCAGCAGCGCCAATCCCGTGCCCAGCGCCGGGATCATCAAAAGCGCGGTGGTAAAGACGATGGTATTTCGCCCGCCCGCTATTCGAATAAAGAACGTTGAGGGAATGCGCAGCGTCGCCCCGGTCAGGCCAGCAATGGCGCCCAGGGTGAACAATTGTGATTTCTCAAACGGGAACCCCAGGTTGATCATCTGCACGGTGATAATGCCCCAGTACAGCCAGACGGCAAAGCCGACCAGCAGCGAGGGGATCGAAATCCACAAGTTTCTTGTGGCAATTTTCTTGCCGGTGGTTGCCCAATACTGTTCGTCCTCGACATTCCAGTTTCTAAGGTCTTGTCCCAAAGTCCTTCTCCTTGTCTTTTTTCAGGTATGGCGGGCGAACCCCAACTGATCCGCCCCAGCCAGTGTTTCTCAGATCTTTTCGCTATGCGTGCTGTTGTAGTTCTCGATGATCTGCGCCGAGTGCTCCAAAGCTGCCTGCGCGCGATCGGCACGAATTTTAAGCAGATCCAGCTGTGCTTTTTCGAACAGGGCACGCTCTTCTTCTTCCTGCTCGGGTGAAAACCGGATCAAAAAGGTCAGCAGCGAGGCAATCGCCACCACCACACCGATGGTAAAGAACACGTCGTTCCACTCCATCTCGCCCTTGAACAGGAACCCGGCGGCAACCGCGCCCGCGTTACCACCAGCGCCAACCACACCGGCAACCGCGCCCAGCGCCTTCTTGTTGATGAACGGCACGACCGAATAGGTGGCGCCTTCGCTCATCTGGGTGAACAGTGAAAAGACGACCAGCATCGGAATAGCCAGGAACAGCACATTCATCTGGCTAAAGATCATCAATGCTATGCCTTCGCCCAGCAGGACAATAAACAGCCAGAAATTACGCCCCTTCAGACCCCAAAGCTGGCCAAAGTTGTCACCAAATATTCCGCCCAATGTCCGAGCAAAAATGTTCATCAACCCGAACGACGCAGCGATGGCCCCGGCAGTCACCAGATTGACGTCGAAATAGTCATAGAAGTAGAGC
>CAYSBG010000009.1:0-15870 GCA_964429125.1 uncultured Aliiroseovarius sp. | reverse complement strand
GCTGGCGGAAAATGACTGAAACCGGGGGCGCAAGATAAATGAGGACGGGCCCTAGGCGCAGATCTCCGCGCCGTTACCGTGTCGCGCGCGCCACCAAAGCCTCGAAAACCAGCACCATACAGGACGCGTATTCCGGATCATCCAGGGATGGTTCGGCTGCGCGTTCATGGGCAAGGGCGGCGGCCATCAGGCTGCCGTTGCCCCAAAACGGGTGCAGGCGGCCAATTTCCAGCCGGTAGGCATCCGCGGTTTCCGCCTCGGCAAGGATCCGGGCCAGCACGGCACGCCGCTTTGCACGCGGTATCGGCAGGAGGGCACAGGCGGCCGCCGCAACATCCCCGTGTCCCACTGCGCGCATTTTCAGACACTCACCGTCACGATCCGGAACAGGCCGGGGCCAAAGCTGGTTGATTCCTGGGCTACATGCACCTCAAAGGGCGTGCTGACCCCGTCACTGGCCTGGCTGGCGGCGCTATAGAGCCAGTTTTGCGCCGAAACGCTGACCTCGCGTTTGATCACCCCGCCTTTGATCACCCGGATCAGATAGCGTTCGGTATCCTCGCCCAGCGGTACGTCGCTGGACTGCCAGCTATCGCCGTCAATCCGGGTGCGTCGGATCCAACTGACCGCCAGATCCCCGGCGCCATCGCGCTCTGCGCGCACATGCGCCGGCGCAAAGGGGCGCAGGCCAATCCCGTCAAAAGCATGCTGTTGATGGACGAAAACCGGGTCATCATAGGGGCGCGCCGATGGGCCGATGCGATAATGACGGCTCAACCCGCGCGAAGACAGCGCCAGTTCAATCTGTCGCGCCGCGCCGTCCAACAGCACAAAGGTCGAACCGACCGGCCAGGTACCCGGCATCATCGCATCCGTCCCTGCCTGCCCACGCAGACGCAGGCTCAGATCATACACCCCTTCGCTGACCAGGGTCGCATTGGCAAACTGGAACACCTCCCAATTATCGACCGCGCCATCACCAATCACCGCCGCATTGGCGCCGTTCAGCATCTCCAGCGTGCTGACCGAGGAAAGCGTCCCCGCCGACAAACGCACCCGCAACGCAGCGCCCTGATCATACAGGGCGGGGCGCGCGGAAAACAACGGGCTTTCGGTCACGCCGATTGTTGCACGCGCAACTAACAAGGTATTGAGTTCATAGGCGGAATCGCTGGCCGACGCGTAGGTGGCAACGCTCCCCGGCCACGGGTCGGCGACCACCGCCAGATGCGGCGCGTGGGGCACTTCATCGCCGGTCAAGAGCGGCAAGTCCATGAACACCGGATAGACCGGCACGGCGGGAACGAAACGGCGCGGACGCACCGCCAGCTCCACCGCATCCGATGGCGCATACAGCCCCGGCTCCACCCGCACGGCCTCGCAGTTCAGCTGTCCGGCCTGCTCCACCCTGTCCAGCCGATACAACGCCTTGCCTTCCTCGGTGGGAATTTCCACGACCTCGCCAGCCATCGCCGCCAGATCGCTTGGCGGCAGGCTGAAGCGGGCAGAATCGCGCGCCACCCGCGCCTCGGCCAGCCAGCGTTCAACAATCGCGCGCCCTTCGCCCTGGGTCAGGACCAACGGAAACTCCGTCTGGCTCACCGCCCGGCTTTCCTCGCCCGGCAAAATCGCTTCGCTGGCCCGGGTCTCGTAATCCCCCTCGGCCTCGACAAACGAAAGGCGCACCCGTCCAGCCAACTCGGCCTCCGGCGCCCGATGCACTTCCAAAGTCGCCCCGTTCTGCTCGCCGGCAACCAGCCGCGCCGGATCGAGAACCCGCGCCACCCGGCCCGAGCGGGAGGCAAACACCACCTGGCCTTCCCGTTCGGAGGCCTCGACCCCATAGGCCAGCATCAGCGGTTGCAATGCCGAGCGCGCGCCCGCCACATCACCGAGCGAATAGCCCCGCACCAGCCCATAGGCCCGGCGCGCATCCACCGTGCTGACGCCCGAGCGGCCCGCCACTTCCTCGATCACCGATTGCAGCGACCGGGCCGAGGCCCGCCCGTTCAGCCAATGGCCATGGGCGTAGTTCTCGCCATCGCTCCACAGCTCGACATTGCCGGGGAAAAACGGATAGGGCCGCGCGTCCCAGGCCCAGACATGGGCACGGCTCATATCAACCATCTGATAGCCGCTATCCGCGTCGGTCGGGTTGTTCGTCGCGTCGGCCCAAAAGCCATACATCGCCCGCAGGTACTGCATCTGCATGAAATCGTCGCGCCTGCCGTTGGAGTATTTCGGCAGGCTGCTTTCCGAGCTTTTCGGGTCAAGAAACTTGTTGGGCTGGTTGGTTCCCTTGTCAATCGCCGCACAGCCCAGCTCGGTAAACCAGATCGGCTTGCTGCCAGGCACCCATGGCGTCGGCGTCTCGCTGCGCACGCCGCCGACCCGCTGATGATGCGTGCGGGTCCACCAGTTTTTCAAATCCTTGTAGCGCCACACCCAAGGTTCGCCATAGGCCCCGTCGGTAATTTCCGTACGCAGTTGCACCGCCTCGGCCTCGGGCGCGTGGTAATACCAATCATACCCCTCCCCGCCCATGATATTGGCCTTGAGGTAGTCCAGATTGTAGATCGAATCCCACGCCTGCGCGTCCAGGTGATCGGCACCCTCGCGCCAGTCCGAAAGCGGCATGTAATTGTCTATACCTATGAAATCTATGTTCGAATCGGCCCAGAGCGGATCCAGATTATACAGAATATCGCCCCCGGCCTCGGGCGGCTGAAAGCCGAAATACTCGGTCCAGTCCGCCGCATAGCCGATCTTGACCCCGCCGCCCAGAATGGCGCGCACATCGGCGGCCAGCTGGATCAGCGCATCGACTGCGGGGAAATTGCCACTGGCGCCGCGTATCCGGGTGAGCCCGCGCAATTCCGAGCCGATCAGAAACGCATCGACCCCGCCCGCGCTGGCACACAGATGCGCATAATGCAGGATCATCCGGCGGTAGGAAAACTCGGCCGGGCCGGTGTAGTCGACGCCATTGGCCGTCACCGTGAAATCCGCGCCAGACGCAGCCCCAAAGAACGCAGCCACCTCGGCCTCTGCGCCCGCGCTCTGGTCGGGCGAGCCCACCTGCCCCGGCGCCAGGCTCAGGGTGATGCGCCCGCGCCACGGCAAGGCCGGCTGGCCCGGATTGCCCGCATCATACGGGTTGGGCAAGGTATTGGCCGCCAGTTGATCCATCAGGACGAACGGATAGAACGTCACCGCCTTACCGGCGTCATTCAGCGCGACAATCGCCTCTTTCACCGATTGATCGGTGGGCGTGCCGCCATAGACCGGCCGGCCCGCGTCTTGCGGCACCAAAGCGGCGGAGGCGCGGGAAATACCGCTGACCGTCCAGGGCATTTCGGTCCCGTCGTTGACGTTCTGGTCCACTTTGGGCGCAATCTGGGCCGTGCCACACCGCAGATCATCGCCAAACCACGAAACCACCAGCGAAGCCGCCGCGCAATTTGGCAACTCTTCGTTCAGCACTTCCAGCGAAGTGGCGAAATCGGTCATGCCCGAGGGCGAATTGCTATTGGTTGCCGCAGAAACTCCTGGAGAGCTGGTTATATAGACCGGGGTTGTCGCCAGCGCATATTCGCCCGAGCCGGGAATGATAGCCACCGCTTGCGTGCCGCGCGCCACTTCACCGATCGCGCCGGGTTGTTCCGGGCGGATCACCTCGAAATTGAACAAAGGCACCCGGTTGCCGAAACCGGTGACATCCAGGTCCTCAAACACGACATAGGCAATTCCGCGATAGGCCGGCGCCTTGCCGGCACCGTTCACCGCTTCTATCTTGGGGTCCGGCAGCTGCGTTTGCGTCCCCTTGTAGACCCGCATGTTCAGGTCCCCCGGAGCGATCTCGACCCCGTCCGCCCAGATCCGGCCAATCCGGGTAATCTCGCCCTCGCACAGCGCTATCGCCAGCGATACCTTGTAGGAAAACTCGGTGGTTTTCGGCCCGGACGACACCCCCTTGCCACCGCCCGCGCTTGTCCGCACTTCCTCGAAATTGGTCGCCCAGATCACCTGCCCGGCCATGCGCATCCGCCCATAGACCTGTGGCACCACCGCGCCTTCGCTGGCGCCGACCAGGCGAAAACGGTCAACCCTCCCGTGCTCCACAGGTTCCGATCCGGCCCCCATCAGGCGCTGATCAATGACCCGGCCCAGGGTCGCGCCAACCGCCCGGCCAATCAGCACCGATGACAGGCCAAGAACCCCGCCGCCAAGCGATCCGCCAATAGCGGCACCCGCCGCAGCTAAAACAATGGTCGCCATCAGAATTTCCTTTCTGGAAAGGCAAAACACGCAACGATCTTGCGTGCCCAGGGCGCCGAGAGCGGGCTTTCGACCACCCCGTGCCCGCTATAGGCATGAATGAAAGTCGGATGCGGCGCGCCTTGGGCGACCACCCCCAGATGCTTGGCAACAGCGCCGGTGCGCATGCGAAACAGCACCACGTCACCGGGCGCGCGCGCCTCTATCGGCTTTTCCCGCATATGCCGGCGCGCGGCCCGCCAAAGCACTTCGCGCCGCGCCGGCTCGTCCCAGTCACGGCTATAGGGGGGCACCCGCACAGGCTCTTCGCCCAGCACTTCGCGCCACAATCCGCGCACCAGTCCCAGGCAATCGGCCCCCTCTCCACGCAGGCTTGCCTGGTGCAGATAGGGCGTGCCGATCCAGCCCCGCGCATGGCGAACAATCTCTGTGCCCAGGGCCTCCATCAGCCACCTCCACTGCCAAGGAGCGGCGGAACATACGGCCCGCCCGAAGTGCTTGCCGCGCTCACCGGTGTCGCCATCAACCAGTCTTCGCCAGGAATGTCGGGAAAGCCGCGAAAGTTGAGGAAATTGTTGAATTTCAGTCGGCAGGTCGGCGCCTGCTTGTCACATCCGGCCTCCATCCGCAGCAGATCCCCCGGCGCAATCTCGGCCCGTATCGCCGCCCACAGCTCGATCACCCGACCGCTGCCGCTCAAACGGTCATTCTTGATTTGCCCGGCCAGGCCCGCAGCCGCACCGCTCAAAACCCGCAAAACGCCGCGCTCAAACCAGCGGTCGTCAAAGCCGGTGAAATCCGCAAAGGTGAACTCCACGCCGCCCGCGACCCCTTCGGCGGCGCGTTCCTCCACATATCCCGGCACGCTGAAATCGAACCCACAGCGACCATCGCCCAGCACCGCATTGCAGGGGCGTTGATAGACAAACCCCTGCGGCTGGTTTAGCGCTTCGGCAAGGCCCAGAAGCTCGGCCTGAAAGGCGCCCTCGGCACGCACCAATTCTCCCAAAGCCCCGCGAAACTGCATCACGCGCTGGCTGACATCGGCCCAGTTGACCAGCCATGCCTCGATCGTCGCCCCGTCATAGCGCCCGGCACGAATATCCGCTTCGGTAATCGCCGACGCCGATAACGCGCCAACCGCCTCGCTGTTATCCACCGATAGCCCGGTTGATTGCATCAAGGCCCGCGCGCTCAGCCCGGTATCGGCCTTGAACACCAGCCCGTCAAAGCTCAGATCGCGGTCATGGTCGGTAAAGCCCAACCGGGTGCCGTCACGGCGGGTCAACGCCCAGCAGCGCGCGATATTGGTCAGCCCGCTTTCGACATGGGCCTGGAAATCAGGATCAAGCGCCATCAGACCCGCACCTCCACCACCGGAACATTGGGCACATCCCCGGCCTTGAACGAGGCCACCGAGGTCTGCACCCGATCCGTGTCAAAACGCACCGGCACATCGAACTCAAATCCCGCAGTGATTTCCGCGCCAATATCGGGCGCAGTCGAAAACGTGACGATACCAGTGGTCAGATCGACGGTGAAATGAATGCTCTCCTGTTTCAGATCGCCACCGATACCGATTTTGACGCTGCCCGCCACAGGCTTCTGGATCGGGCGCACATATTCATGCCCCCCCGAGCGGTAAACCTTGCTCAGCGGCCAGGCCTTTTGCAGCCCATCGCCGATGCCAATCACCTGATCCTCATAGGTCGGATCGGCGTTTGGCAGGCAGGATTTGAAGTCCGACCAATCCTTCCAGCGAAAGCCGAAAAGCTGGCCCCGGCGCGCCTCGAAAAACGCAATCAGCGTTTCGATATCATCCAGGCTGCGCATGCCCACGCCCGCGTCATAGCGGCGGCGTGAATGCGCCCAGGGGGTATTGCGCTCCTCAAATCCATTGGCCAGCGTGACAATCTCGGTGCGCCGCTCCGGACCACCGATCGAACCGAACGACAGGTTCGGCGGAAAGCGTTCTTCGTGGAAATTCATGGGGTTCCTCCTCAACGATGCCGCTGGCCACGCGCCAGGGCACGCGCCATCTGTGCGGCAATCTGGCTTTGAGAGCGCTGGAATCCAGCAACATCCGGCGTGGAAATATTCATGGTGATATTGACCGGGCGTCCGCCGCCATTGACCTGCACGCCCAATGACCCGTCAGCGCCCCGGCGCAGCGGCATGATCGCTTCCGGGCCCGCCTCGCCCATCACCCCCATGCCACCGCGCATCGGAAAGGCCGTGGCCCCGGAAACCACCCCGCCCCGGGCGAACGGTGTTACCCCGCCGATCAGCCCGCCAATCGCGCCCGCCAACAGGCCGCCGAAATGATCGGTCACCGGTTTCAACGCCGCATTATAGGTCGCGTTGACCATGCTCTCGGCGACGGTTTTCAGCGCGTCCGAAAGCTTGCCCCCGTCAAAGATCAACCCGTCGAAAGCCTTGCGCAAACCGCTGGAAATGCCCCGGCTCAGCACGTTCACATCCGTGCCCAGATCGGCCATGGTTGCCTGCATCTGCCGCAGTTCGATACCAAAGGCAGCGGTCATGCTCTGCGCCCCTTCCAGAGCATTTTCCAGCGCATCAACCTGGTCTTCAAAGCCACTTATCGCGCCCAAATCAGCCATCGTCGTCTCCTTCATTCATTGCCGCCACATGGTCGGGGAAGGCCTGCGCCAGTTCCTGCAAACGCGCGCGCCCCATGGGCGCCTGGCCGTTGTCCAGACCGAGCTTCAGCACCAACTCAGCCGGGGTCAGCGCCCAGAAATCCGCAGGTTGCAATCCCAGCCCGACCAGCCCCAGTCGCATCAGGGCAGGCCAGTCAAAATGCCCGGCTTCAGCCATCGACAGCCGCCCCTGGCTGGGCGAATGCCCGCGCCAAAAGCTGACCGGCCACACGCGCCGCGCCAATCGGCCCACCCTCGATCTCGGCAGTCAGCAGATCCGCAGCGCCACCAGCCCAACCGCCGCCGCGCAGACCGGCAACGATCAAAGCCGCCACATCGCGCGAGGAAAACGCCCCTTTTTCAAAGCGTTGCACCAGGTCTATCAGCGTATCCGCCTCCAGCCCGGCCTCAAGCTCGGCCAAAGCACCCAGGGTCAGCTTCAAAACCCTACGCTCCCCGTTGATGACCAGCGCCACCTCTCCCGTCCACGGATTGGCCATATCAGATCGCCGTAAAGGTAAGTTCGCCAGCCGAGGCCATCGACAAATCATATGTCGCCTCGCCATTGTGGCTGCCGGAATACTCGATCGAGGTGATCAGGAACGGGCCCTGGATAATGCCGAAATCGGGCACCACCACCTGAAAATCCGGGACCTCGCTGTTGAAAAACACCGCCCGTGCGCGCTCATCGGTTGCGGCGTCCTTGAACACGCCCGAGCCGGATATCGCAGCGCTTTTCACGCCTGCCCCGCCCAGCAATTCGCGCCAGCCGCCGGTGCTCTCCAACGAGGTCACATCGACACTTTCCGCGTTCAGGCTGATACGTTGCGCACGCAGGCCGGCAATGGTCTGGAACGTATTTGTACCGTCCATATCCAGCTTGATAAGAAGGTCTTTGCCGTTTTGGGCTACCATGGTTTTTACTCCGTTGGATCAATGAAAGCGTTTCGAAATTTGGTTGAGACACAACTTGAATTCGAAGCGCCCACAACATCAAAAATTTCCGGGCGTTATGGTGAAACGCCTTAGGTATCTTCGACACGGGCGCGAAACGTCAGGTCTATGCGGCGAATGTCCGCATCCTGCACCCGGCGCGCCCGCGCACGATGAAAATTCAGGTAAACAAGGCTACCACGGGCCAGGATCAGGCTGGCATCCACCAGCGCGTCACTCACCGCGGTCGCCGCCTCCTTGGCCGGGCGAAATCCGGCTTCGTCGGTCACCACGCTGACGGTAATTTCATGCAGCGCCCCATGACCGGTCACGTCGCTTTTCTCGCGCACGTCCTCCGGGCCAAGGCTCACATAGGTACCGCTGACGATCCCCGGCGGGGCGCTGTCATAGACCGCAGCGCCGACCAGCGCGGTCAGCGCCGTATCCGCCTGAAGCCTCTGATACACCGCCTGTTGCAGGGCTGCTGCCACACCATAGCTCATGTGGAAATCTCCTCTTGCGCAAAGCACACCAGATATTGCGCCCCGACATCGCTTTCGGTGACCGCCAGAATGCGAAAAATCCGACTGCCCTCGACGAACCGTTGTTCTGGCTTGGGCCGCGACGGCGCCCCCACGGGCGCTGCGCGCACGGTGATGCGGTATGGCACGCTGGAAACGGTCAACTGCTCGGCGGCCTTTTCGCGGCCGGTGCCGTGGCGGATATCCGCCCAAAGCGTCCCCTGGGTCACCCAGCTTGTACTAAAGCCGCCAGCGCCATCGGCACTTCGCTGAGGGTCTTCCAGAACCAGTTTGCGGTTCAGAATGGGCGCACGCATCCTACACCCCCCCGCCAAACAGGCGTACATTGCGATACCGTCCGATCAAGGCCGCAACCCCATGTGGGATTTCGCCGCTGCCGGGGGTCGTATCGGAACGGTTTTCATAATAATGCGCCGCCAGCAGCAAAACCGCCTGTTGCAAATCGTGGGGAATGTCCCCCCAGGCGGCGCCAAAACCGGCAGTGAACACGCTGGTCGCAATCCCCCCCACCGGGATGGTCGGCAGGCACAGGCTGGTGGCCACCAGTCGCGGCCGGTGCATATCCTGTTCCAGGTAATATTTGGCCGGGTCGATCACGCTGGATACCGCCAGCCGGTCGGTGATGGTCAGCGAGGTCAGGGCGGTAACCGGCGCGGTCGGCAGGGCCTGGGCCCCAAGGTCGCGCCAGGCGGTCAGATCCCATTGAAAAGACCGGGCGAAAAGCATTTTTCCGGTGCGCGCCTCAATGGCCGAAAGGGCCGCGCGCAAGTAGCTTTCCAGCACGCCATCCTGAAGCGCGGTATCGGCAAAGCCGGTTCCCAGCCGCAGGTGTTCCTTGAATTGTGCGACCGGTATGGCCGTGCCCGGCACTGTGGTCAGCTCGACTAACATCATGGATTCTCTCCAACATTCCGGGCCCCTCCCGGGTCTCTGAAAGGTCGGACGCGCGCGCCTGCATTGCTCGGACGGAGGGGGAGCAGCTAGACAATACAGGGGGGATACGCGCGCCCTGCCCGCGACGGTTGCCCGTCGCGGGGTTCGGTGTGACGCCTTAAGAGACGCCGAACTTCAGCAGCTTGATCGCGGCGAAATCGCTCACGTCACCACCCACCCGCTTGGTTGCATAAAACAACACGTTGGGCTTGGCCGAGAACGGATCGCGCAGGATGCGCGTATCCGGGCGTTCGGCGATGGTATAGCCGGCGGCAAAATCGCCAAAGGCAATCGACATGCTGTCGGCGGCGATATCGGGCATGTCCTCGGCAATCACCACCCCATAGCCCATCAGCCGACTTGGCTCGCCCGCGGCCAGGCCATCGGACCACAGGAAGCGGCCATTGCTGTCCTTGAGCTTGCGCACCGCTCCGGCAGTTTTCGAGTTCATCAGGAAACTGCCATTGGCGCGATAACGTGCCCCCAACGCATAGACCAGATCAACAATCGCGTCGCCCGGATTGGTGGGGTCAAAGTCACCCGCCGTTCCGGTAGCGATATAGCCGATATTGCCCCAGGTCCAGGTGGCATCCGCAACCGCCGTGTGGTTCAGGATCCCGGTCGGTTTGTTGACACCATTGCCGGTGATGAACCCGGCGGCCTCGGCCTGGGCGAACTTGTCGGCAATCCGGCTGGCCATCCAGGCCTCGATATCGAACGCGCTGTCATCCAGCAGGCGCTGGCTGATCTTGGGCATCGCCGCCAGCTCGTGCAGCGGGATGGAAATGCGGTCGATGGTCGGCGTGGTGGTCTCGGTGGTGGCAACGGTCTCATCGGCCCAGCCCGAGCCCAGGTTGCCCTCGTCGATCAACACGTCATAGGCGGTGCTTTCGACATTGACCACATTGGCCACCCGGCGCAGACTGCCCGCGCCGGTCAGGGTGCCGGCAATAATGCTGGCGGTCTCCGGATCGACCAGGTAGCCACCATCAGCAGCCACGGCGGTGCTCATCGCCTTGCCTTCAAGGTCCAGCCCGCGCAGGCCGTCATCGTCGCCCGAGCGCAGATAGGCCTCAAACGCCTTCTTGTGCGGGGCGTCCAGGTCGGCATTGGCGGCCAGGTGTGGGCGGCCAAAAGAGGTTGATTTACGATCCAGCATGGTCAGTCGCTCTTTCTGTTGTTCAAGTTCTGTGTGAATTTCGTCTTGAAAAGACTTGATTTCGCTCATGAAACCGGCCAGCGCGGTCTTCACCTCCGCAGCCGGGCCAAGGCCCTGAGCTTTCGTCTCTGTCTTGCTCATGCAAATATCCTTCGTGAGGGTTCAGATCGCTGGCTCAGTCGTCTCGGGCCAGCATTTGGCGCGCATCCTCAATGGAGGCGGCCAGTTCACGCAGCATGGCGTCGGTTTCCGGGCTGTCGCCCTTGGCCTGTTCCACCCGCGCACTGGGCAGCATCGGAAAAGTCACAAGCGACACTTCCCAAAGCTCCAGCTCATGCAAGAGCCGCTGGCCCTTGTCGTTCTTTGTGGCTTTCACCGTGCGGTAGCCGATCGACAGCCCGTCGATTGCCCCGGCCTCGATCAATGCAGCCGCCTCCCGGCCCCGCGCCACATCCTTGAGGATCCGCCCCTCGACCCACAGGCCGCGCTTGTCCTCGCGCACCTCGTCCCACACGCCAATCGGCTGGGCCGGGTCGTGTTGCCACAACATCTTGATGCGCGCGCCCTTGGCCTTCAGCGCCGCAAGGCTGGCCGAATAGGCGCCTTCGGCAACCACATCGCCGCCCTTGTCGACCTCGCCGAAATGGCTGGCATAGCCGGCAATACGCACGCCCTCCTTGACCGTCTCGGTCTCGCCAATGCGCACGAATTTGTGCTCCAGCCCCAGATCATCGCGCATATCCATCATCCTTCCTCGCTCAGCTTCGGCAGCCCCAGCAGGGCGCGTTTTTCCGCGTCACTCAAAAAGGACGCATTGGCCACCCGGCGCCATTGCTGGTCGCGTTCGCTCGACAGGGCCGGCACCTGATCAAGGTCCGGTTTCAACACCAGGTCCTCGCCGGCAAACCGGCTGATCCAGGTCGAAACCGACGCCGTGACCTTGGTCACCATCGGCAGCACCGTCAGGCGGTAAAAGGCGCGGTTGGCTTCCTGATAATTTGCATAAGTGGCGTCCCCTGGAATGCCCATCAGCATCGGCGGCACGCCAAAAGCCGTGGCGATCTCGCGCGCAGCCGCCTCCTTGGTTTTCTGAAATTCCATGTCGGACGGGCTGAAACCCATCGGCTTCCAGTCCAGCCCCCCCTCCAGCAACATCGGCCGCCCGGCATTGCGCGCGCCCATGTGATAGCTCTCCATCTCGCTTAACAGCCGGTCGTATTGATCGCTGGAAAGCTGGCTCTGCCCGTCCGCACCATTGTAAACAATCGCACCCGAGGGCCGCGCCGCATTGTCCAGCAGCGATTTCGACCAATACGAGGCGCTGTTATGCACATCAATCGCCGTCGCCGCCGCCATGATCGGCGAAAGGCCGTAATGGTCATCCTGCGGGTGAAAGCTCTTGATATGGCAGATCGGCGAAAATTCCTCGCTGACCTGAAACCGGTGCTTGCGCGCGCCGACCGTGTAATCATAGGCCACCGGCCAGCCATCGGCGCCGGGCACCAGGCTCATCCGATCGCTGCGCAGCACATGCAGCTCCCCCGGCACGCCCAAATCGGCGCCCACCGCCTCCAGATAGCCATTGCCCGACAGCAACAACTGGCCATACAGCGCCTCGAACAGCTCGGCGCGGCCTTGTGCGGCATTGGGGCGGCGGATCAGGTCCATCACCGGATGGCGCTCATAGCGCCGCTCACCGTCCTGCAAGACCAAAGGCAACGCCGCAGCGGCCTCGGCAATCAACTTGACTGCGCGAAAGCCGATCGGATTGCCGATAAACCCGGTGCGCGTCAGGCTGGAGGTATCCCGCGCAGACCAGGCCACCCGCCCCGATGACTGATAGGCAATGACCGGCCCGGTGGCCGACGCCTTGGCCTCGGGCACATCCGCCGCGCCACGCCTGAGAAAGTCAAAAACCATTATCCGCTCCTTGCTCTCGTTTTGCACCCGCCGGGCACAGCTTTCCTGTTGCGCCAAAGCGCTGCAGGAGTGTTCAATCATCTGATTGGCCCGCGCCTCGCAGGCCTTTGGTCATCGGTTTCTGGCCTTCCCGGGCTGATCCGCCGGGCGCCTCATTTCCGATGTGGGGACTTTCCCATACGGGGTTAAAAAAGTGTTTAACGCAGCGTGCGCACCCGTGGTCGCTGATAATGCGCTGCAGGCAACACCATCAGCTCATGCAACGCCCAGACCAACGCATCCACCCGGTCCGGGCTGCCCTTTCCCTCATACCCCCGTGCCGTAATTCGACACATCTGGTCCTCCAGATCGCCAAGCCCCCGACAGTGGCTTACCCGGCCCTGCTCATACAGCGCCGCCACCGGCTCGGCGCGGGCCACCTTGCCCTTTGACGCCCGAACCGCCTTGTAAGGCACCATCGGGTCCAACTGGCGAAGGACGCTCTCAACCATGTCGCCGCCCTGGTTAACCTCGGCCACCAGCCGGTCGGCCCCGTGGCGCGCCATCGCATCCAGCGCCGCGCGCGCCCATTCGCTGGGCGAGGCCGCCGCCACGCTGGCATCCTCCAGCACCACCGCGCGCCAATCCTCCGGCGCCCCCTCGGTCAGCGCCCCGACCACGACAATGCCGCATTCGTCCGAGCCCTTGTGCCCGGTCACCGGCGGGTCCACCGCGACGACGATGCGGCTGAAATCTCCGGCCCGCTCGACGCGCGCCGCCTCCAGCGCCTGCGAGGTCCACAGAGCATCCTGCGCATCCTCCAGCAACACGCCCTCCAATTCCTGGCGCCCCAGCCGCGTGCCTGCATAGCGCGCCCGCACCTCCTCAAGGAACGACTTGGCCAGATAGGCCCGGTTGGCTTCGGTCGGCGCGTGGGTGGTTACCGTCGAAGGGTTGGCCAGGATCGCCTTCAACACCCCGATATTGCGCGGCGTTGTGGTCACCACCTGGCGCGGGTCATCGCCAAGTCGCAAGGCAAACTGCAGCATATCCCAGGTTTCTTGCGCCTTCTTCCACTTGGCCAACTCGTCCACCCAAGCCGCGTCAAACTGCGGCCCGCGCAAGCTTTCCGGCTCATGGGCCGAAAACACCTGCGCCACCGCGCCGTTGGGCCAGACCAGCCGCCTGCGCCCGGCCTCCCATTTCGGGCGCCGGTCCGGGGGCGAACAGGCCAGAATGCCGCTCTCGCCAAACACCATCACCTCGCGCACCTGGTCCATGGTCTCGCCGACCAACGCCACCCGGCGCGCCACGCCCGCGTCCCCGGCCCGCGCACCTTCGACCTGCGCGCGCACCCATTCAGCCCCGGCCCGGGTCTTGCCCGCCCCGCGCCCGCCCAGGATCACCCAGGATCGCCACCCCCCGTCGGGCGGCAATTGATGCTCCATGGCCCAGAATTCGAAAACATAGGGCAAGGCCGCCATTGCATTATCCTTCAGCCCCTCCAGAAATTCCTTCTGTTCCTGAGGATTTCGCAAGGCAAGACAATCGGCGCCAAATCTCAACGCGCGCCGTATCGAGGTCGAGCCCTCCGCCCCCACCACCTGAAAATTTCTCGCTAAGTTTGTCAAAACGTGTCCTTTCGTCCAAAAATGCCTGTACCGCCTTATGCGCGTCGGCCAGGGCCTTTTGCAGGCCCGGCACATCGTCGCCACCGTCTTCCTTTACCTTCCTGATATGCGCATCCAATGCTTTCAGAGCCCGCGAAATGTGGTTCTCGGCAATCCGCAAAGCCTCTTGCGGGCTCAATGCCTCCCCTGTTTTCAAGCTTTCTGTCATGTGTGGGCAATACCTCTCATGCTTGCAGGTTCCCGCACGAGCGAAATGAAAAACGGCCTCGGGGCATACCCCGGGCCGCTCACCCATTCCTTCCAGCATGTCACAAGCTATACGCGAAACCGCGCGCTTGGTCAAATTCCCCAAAGCGCGTGCCCTTAAGGGCTCCTTAACCCTTCATCTTTCCAGAATTACTCCGGGGGTTTGGGGGCTGGCCCCCAATTCAACCTGCGTTTGGGGGCTGGCCCCCAAACGCCAACAAACCTGTGTGGCGCAGCCACACCTTTAGAGCATGTCGCACCAGGCAAGGCTCAATTCCCGCGCTCGGCTTCAATTGCCCGCCAGGCGGCGACATTGGCATTATGCTCGGCCAAAGTGACCGCAAAAGCATGCCCGCCGGTTCCATCAGCGACAAAGAAAATATAGTCGCTCTCGTCGGGATGTAACGCGGCCTCGATCGCGGCCTTGCCCGGGTTGGCAATCGGCGTTGGCGGCAGCCCGGCAATCACATAAGTATTATACGGCGTCTCGGCGCGCAGCTCGCTTTGGCGCAAGCCGCGCCCCAAAACGCCCCGCCCCTGGGTGACCCCGTAAATAACCGCCGGGTCAGTCTGTAGCCGCATACCTTTGCGCAAGCGGTTGACGAACACGCTGGCCACCAACGGCCGCTCCTCGGCCAGCCCGGTTTCCTTCTCCACGATCGAGGCCATGGTCAATGCTTCCAGCGGCGTCTCATAAGGCAGCCCAGGCGCGCGGTTCGCCCAAGCCTCCGCCAGGCGCGCCTCCTGCGCCGAGACCATGCTGGCAACCAGCGCGCCCCGATCCGCGCCGGGCTTTACCTCATAGCTATCGGGCGCCATCATCCCCTCCGGCGGCAGGCTGACCACGTTGCCACTCAGGAATTCGGCCTGTTTCAGGGCTTCGACGATTTGCCAAACCGTGGTGCCCTCGGCCAGGGCAATGCGAAACCGGGTTCCGGCCTCACTGCGCAACCTGTTGTAGTCGCCGGGCAATTCCCCCTCACCCGGAATGAACGCCACCCGCGTTACAAACCGCTCGGTGGTCGGATCCAACTCGCGGACCTGGATTTCGTTCTTGGCCACACCAATGCGAAAAACAATCTCGCTGCCACAGGTCGAAGCCCCGCCACGGGTCACGATGTCGGTAATTTCTGCCATTGACGCGCCCTCACGCACCAGGAACGAGCCGGCCTTCAATTCCGGCGTTTTGCCGCTATATTGCACACCCATGCGGAAAATCGACGGGTTGGAAACCGCGCCCAGCCGCTCCAGCGTATCCGCCACCTTGCTGAAGTTGGAGCCGCGATCAACCTTCAGGCAGATCGCCTCGGCCAGCGGCCCCGGCTCGACATATTGCCGCTTGCCCCACGCGACGACACCGCCCAGAACAACCAGGACCACGACAAACAAGGTCAACGCGTTGGACGCGATATTGCGCCACATTATTCGGGCGCCTCGCCCATGACCAAACAGGCGTTGGTGCCGCCAAATCCGAACGAATTGGACATCGCCACCTTGATCTCGCGCTCATGTTTTTTGTTCGCCGCCAGGTTCAGCTTGGGCGCCACCGCCGGATTGTCCAGATTGATGGTTGGCGGCGCCACCTGGTC